>NZ_BFAY01000010.1 GCF_003112675.1 Leptospira johnsonii
GCCTTGGTAACCACCGCCTTCGCGATTTTGTCCACCTTGGTAGCCGCCACCTTCTGGGCGATTTCCGCGGTAATTGCCACCGGATTCTCCAGACTCTCTGTTCTGGTTAGAGTATGTTGGTCTTTGGTTAGGACGAGATACTATAATGTTATTGTCTTCCCTCTGGAAGGGAGGTCTACCTTCTCCTAAAATATGCTCAGGAGGAGCAGATCTTGGAACCGGAGGTTCTTGGCGAGAGCTTGGTTCCGGAAAGAGAGGTTCTTTTTTAGGAGGAGCAGAACTTTTAGGAGCGCTTGGAGAGGAAGAAGCTGCAGCAGCAGGTTTACCTGAATCTGTAGGTGCCTCTTTCTTTGCAGAAGTAGAAGGTACCTTCTCATCCGGCTTCTTTTTGATCACCAGTTTCTTCTTCTTGCTTGCATCAGCAGAAGCAGAGCCCTGGAGCTTTTCCTTGATTGATTTATTCTTTTCTTCCATATAATGTCCTGGTCAAGTACGGGATGTACTGAAAACGGGTCTTAAAGCCCTACCCTCAAAATTCGAGGAGATCAGCTTTCCTCCACCCACTCTACTGATTCCGCCAATATCCTAAGGATTTGTGCGGCAGTAGTCTGTCCTATGCCGGGGAGTTTTGCCAAGTCGTCCTGGCTGATCTCGATCAACGTCTCGACGTTATTGATCCCTGCGCTCCTTAATAGGCCAATTAAGCGGGCAGAAAGTCCAGGTAAATCTTCTAGAGCAGTTGCTCCATCGTCTTCTTCTTCCACAACAGGAGCCGGAGGACTGAATAGTTTATCCAGTCTCTCTCTCGCTTCCGGAGAAGAGAATTCTTCATTGTACTGGGCTATCGTTTTGATATCGATCCTAAATCCGGTTAACTGCGATGCCAACTTTACATTGGAACCGTTGATTCCGATTGCAAGAGATAATTGTTCTTCTGGAACGATTACCATCGCTTCTCTACCTACGGAATCCGCCTTTACATCGTACGGTTTAGCCGGAGAAATCGCGTTTGCGATAAACTCTGTCGGATCCGAAGAGTATTGAACGATATCTATCCTTTCGTTACCTAATTCCCGAACGATGGACTGGATACGAACCCCTTTCATACCAACGCAGGCTCCCACAGGATCAATATCTCCTCTGGTAGCATAAACGACTACTTTGGTACGAATGGAAGGTTGACGAGCCACGTTAACGATCTCTACGAGTCCGTCGTAGATCTCCGGGATTTCCATTTCGAAAAGTTTACGAACAAAATCCGCAGAGGCTCTGGAAAGAGTGATCACAGGGATCGGTTCTCTAGGACGAAGTTCTACTTTTTGTATGATTGCTTTTAGGCGATCCCCGCTATGATATTTTTCTCCGGGGTTTTGCTCACGCTTAGGCATAATACCTTCGACCTTACCAAGATCGATAGACATTGCGTCTTTTTTCCAACGTTGGAAATATCCGTGAGTCAGTTCGCCTTCTTTTGCTTTGTATTCCAGATACAGAAGTTCTTTTTCCATATCTCTCAAGCGTTGGAATACCATTTGTTTTGCTTGAGAAGAAATGATCCTGGAAAGCTCCATCGGCTTTTCTTTAAAATCCAGGACCTCTCCCACAGTTGCGTTAGGATAAACAGCCTGAGCATCTTCTAAGGAGATTTCCAATCCGTTTTTAGGAGAGGATTCCACAACTTTGCGGGATACTACGATTACGACATTTTCTCCGTCCCCGGAGGAAGCGAATTCTACCTTAATCGGGTTTTCTTCCTCTTCCAGAGTTTCGATGCCCGACTTTTTTTTATACGCGGTAATCAAAGAATCACGAATGACTCCCATCACGGCTTCCCTGTCTAGGGATTTGTCGGCACAAAATTGTTGGATCGCTTCCAACAGATTTACTTCGACTTCTTTCTTCTTAACTGCCATAATCAAATACTTACGTACAAATTTCCTTTCAGTATATCCTTCAATTCCAGAATGACTTCCTTTTTTTTAGAACCTTTTGTTTTCCTCTTGGAAAACGGTTCTAAAAAGATCTTGTCCTCTTTCCTATCCAGAATCTTAAAAATTCCTTCTTTATCGACCGACCCTTCTAACTTATAGACGAGTCGTACCGGTATTCCTCGGAATCTATCCAGATCCTCGGGAATCACCAGTTTTCTTTCCGCACCGGCGGAAGAAACTTTGAGAGTATAGTTCAGATCCGGTGAGATCCGCTCCAACTCTTCATTCAGTTTTCTGGAAACTTGCTCACATTCCAGAAGGCTGACGGAACCGTACGGGTGTCCGAGGTGATCCAACTCTACCTCGATCAGCGTATGGTTGGGCCTTTGGCTAACCATGAGTGCATACAGCTTGACGGGAGCGAGAAGGATTCGATCTAAGATCGTTTCGATTACTTCTTTACTGACTGTCAACGCCGGCCTTACAGAGAGTCTCTGAACCGCTTCGTTTTGCCTCAAAAAAGAGGAAAAAACAACCTACAAAACCGGCATATCTCCGAAATTTTTAGGTTTGTCCCATACATTTCATGGGTGGTTCCCGATACCTATTCAAAATATTTTTAGCTGACCCTAGTGTAAAGTAAAAAATAAGCCCAGTTCCGAAGCATCCTCTTGTTACGAGCGAAATTGCTTGTTTTCTTATACTAGAAAGGAGGATGGTAACGAAATGTCCCGGTAAACCAAAAATAGGCTCGGGTTTTTATTAGAAACATGCAAAATTCTTTTACTTCCAAGATCAGGACCTCATCTGTCCGCAAATACCTTCCCTTTTTCTTATGCTTTATCTTAGCGATAGGAGCTTGTTCCAAATTCCGAGTAGATGATTACAATCCATATCTATACGGAAGAGTTAAATTAGGAAAAGATCTAAAAGAATTACAAGTAAGCATAGTCAATCGCGTCCCTACGAACGTTCCGAACCAGGTTGCGGTCGCTTCCGGAGTGATTTACGTTCCTGATTTCGAACAATCCTTGATCAAAGCATTTAACTCGGACGGAGATCTGAAGTTCGTGATCGGTAGCTCCAAGGAAAAACAGGATAAGGTCAAAACATATAATATTAAATTAGGAAGAATCGGATTAGTTACCGTTTCCGACGGAGATGATATCTACGTTCAATCCAGAGTTTCCAAAGAAGATGCAAAGGCAGACAAAGTTGCGGAGAATATTTACGCAAAAAAATCCGGAGAGTTTCGCACGGAAGTAGAAGAAGCAGTTCCTTCTGTGATCCTGAAAATAAACGATTCCGGAAAACTTTCCCAGACAATCTATGCCGACGGTGTAGGAGGTTCTATTCCTTTCGGTTATGTGGAAAGAATGGAAGCGGGAAACAACGATCTACTATTCGTTTTTCATAGACAGAATGGAGCAATGAGGCTCAGCATTTTTGACGAAGCCGGAAAATTAAAACAAAAGGTAGAAGGTTCCGACTATAAAGATTCTTTAAACCAAGGAGAAGCTTATACTTGGTATGTGGACTCGTTCATCTCACATCCTGACGGGGAATATATACTTGGTTCCTTTAGTTTTTACGAAACAAAATCCGGAAGATTCAAAAACAGAAAGATCCTAAAATACGAACTCAAAGATAAAAGGATCACTCCTATCAAAGAGATCCAAGATCCTTCCGAAACATTGTATTGGGTTCTCAACAATGATAACTTTTTCATCTGGGAAACCGAGGTAGAAGAAGGAAATTCTATCCGACTCCAAGTCCACGACGAGGACGGAAATCATGTCAATAATATCCGTTTGAACTATCCTCCGCCTCGCGGCCTTTGGAGGGAAACTTGGATGGATACAAACGATGAGATCTATTCCATGAAGATCAGATCGGGTTATTTAGAGATCCATAAATGGAAATAAAATGAGCCCATCTCATTTCCAGGCATTATTCAGCGAAGAAGAAGCAAAAATCCTAGACGAGCAAACTATCCGAGATAGAAATATCTCGGGGACATTGCTCATGGGATTTGCGGCGATTTCCATCTTCCAAACCTGGGAAAAAGTTTTTAGATCCGCAAATAAGATCATTATACTCTGCGGTTCAGGTAACAACGGAGGAGACGGATACGCCTTAGCCCAATTTTTAATGGCAGAAGGTCTCGAAGTGGAGATCTATTCCAAAGAAGGAAACTTCTCCCAAGAAACAAAATATTATAAAAATATAACAGAAGAACTGAGGATCCCAAACTTCCCTTTAGAAAAATTTAAGAGCAATCTTGTAAATCCCGGAGAAGTATTGGTAGATTCTCTTTTAGGAACAGGATTCAAGGGATCATTGACGGGAGAAATATCCCAGGCGGTTTCCGAAATTCGCTCTGCCAAAGAAAGATTAAAAGATTCTTTATTGGTCCTGAGCATAGATGCGGTTTCAGGATATTCTCCGGACGAAAAAATCCCCTTTGCAGCGGATATCTTGGCAGAAATCGGATCTCCTAAAACCAAGAATGTATTCTACCCTTTGCCTAAGGAAAAAAAGTCGTTTCATCCAATAGGGTTCTTACGCCAAGAATTTAAAACTTCCAAATATCTTTTACCAAGAGCGGATAGAGAAGAGTTAGTTTCTAAACTTTCCAGAGAAAAAGACTCCCATAAATACAAAAACGGTTCCGCAGTATTCATAGGTGGCTCGGAAGGAATGTCGGGAGCGATCTTATCTTCCGCACTCGCTTTCCAAGAATTGGGAGGAGGAATTTCCCAGATACTCACTCCTTCCGCAAATACTCTCACGAAAGTTTTGAAAAAAGATCCTTCCTTCATGGTATCGGGGTTAGAAACTTCTAAAAAACTTTCCGATTATCCGTTTTTGAAAAAGGCAAATGTGATATGTGTAGGGCCAGGGCTTGCATCTTCTGATCTTCCCCAATATTCTTTTTCAAAAGAGGCGTATCTTGTCTTTGATGCAGGTGCATTCAAGTATTTGGATGAAAAAAACTTAGGCCCTCGCACGATACTCACTCCTCATTTAGGAGAATGGTCTTCTATTGCGGGTAAAAAATACCAAAGCCAATATTCCGCATTCGAAGATGCAAAGGTTTGGGCAAAGGAAAAGGGAACATATTTACTTTTAAAAGGACCTGTTTCCATTCTGTTCTCTCCCGATGGGAACTCCTATATTTGGGAATTCCAAGAACCTAAACTGGCTGTCATGGGAACAGGAGATTTGCTTGTAGGAGTTCTAACATTCTTCTTATCGCGGGGAGAAGATATGATAGAATCTGTCAGACTTTCCCAAAGTATACTTTTGCATTGCGCGGAGTTATGCAAAGGTTACCCTACTGCTGCTCGGATACGAAAGAAAATTCGGAATCTTTTGCAATAGCTACAACCGCAAAAAACGTTTAGAAATTCCAAATCCTATTCCGCTGAACCAAAAATAGGCTTATAGCATCCTTCTCTCGAGGAGAACAGAATTATTTCCCTGACTTCAATAAAAAAGTGACAGAATTTTCGATTAGAGTGATAAGGTCCGCAGAGTTTAATTTATTTTAATAGATGAAAAGATTGCTCGGATAGATGCAATGCAGGAGAATTCGTGAAAAAAATCAATCCAACTTTAAGTTCCAGGCTTTTCATCTTGATTTTTACGATCATTTCTGTTTCGATCGTCGGCCCCACTTTTGCAGATGCGAATGATTACACTTGGACGAGTATACAGATCCCTACGGATGCTAATAAAGATTATCCTGCAGGTTATAACCAAGGTTCAAACAACTCTTCAAGTAATGCAACAGATAGCGCTACTTGTAAAGAACTCTGTGCCCAAAGTTCCAATTGCAATGCGTTTTGGTTTTCCAATGGAACTAGGCATGCTCGCACCGATTCAGGTACAATCATTGATAGACCCTATCCGCTTTGCCTCCACTATTCCTCTCTGCCGAGTAAAATATCATGGAATGATTTTGATGATGTAGTGGATTACACTGAACGCATTTTTGAAAAGAAAGGCCCTCTAAAAGCCTGTATGAATCCGAATTCCTTTAAAGTAGGAGGAAGTTATTATACTTCTAGTCTGGAAAAAGGAAAAGCGTACACCGGTATCGGGTATCTCCTTGGGTATCTAAATTCTCCCCAGGATTGCGCTAATGAAATTCTTAGCAACGGAGGAAATGCTTGGGTATGGATCTATATTAAAGGACTAAATACTTTGATTACTGGTTATTGCTTCGGTTCGTCTACCGGACAGGATTCAGGCACACAATTTACGCTGAAAAATTCTCCGGCTAGAGTAGTGTTCCCAACTACGGAAGGAGAATGCACTGCAAATGAAAACGAATGTACCCAAACTTCTCAGGATTCCTATCCTAGTAAAAAATGTTGTGCTCGAGGAAAATTCTACCAATGTTCGAATCCTTGAAGGCGTTCGTATCGATTTAATAATACCTCGACTATAGGTCGTCCGGAACCGATTACTTCTAGTCGATTACGCTCAAAACTTTCAACAAATAAGTCACTCAGACTTAAATTTGATCTTGCGATGAGTTCCGTCGCAATAAGGTTTATTGGAAGAACCACCACAACGACAGAGGTAAGTTTCGGTGGTTCTATTTGTTACCTTTCCAGTCCCGGAACAAATTTCTAAATTTCCGCTCACCTTCAAAGGACCGTTTTTAGTAGGTTCTATTTTTAAGATCCCATTCCGAACCGGCAAAGGTTGAGACTCTTGGACAGAAGGTTCTCCCGTTGCTGTAAAACCGATACTCACATGAGTTGCATCGCAAAAAGGCTTATGGGTAGAAGCTCCACATCTACAAAGTGTGAGCCTATATTGTTTTTCGAGACCTTCTAACTCGATATCCGCATGGATCGCAATCGGCCCGTTCTCTCTTACTCTCAAAACATTGACCGGAGGGGCAGTTTCCTTAAAAGAAGGATCATTCGATTCGAAACGGATCGCACCAGAAGGACAATTCAAAGCTAAGGATTTGATCTCTTCTACACTTGCCTTATCCGGATAGATCCATTCTCCTTCGACGTTCGGAACGAATACGTCGGGTCTACTCAATACACAATTTCTGGAATGAATACATTTCTTGCCGTCAAAAAGAATGGTGGCTTCTTTTCCTTTTACGATTTCCATGATTTGGCCTCTTGGATGACTATGGACCTATTCAGGAATGCTTGCAATCTTTTATAGGAGAAAGTAATGTATGGAAAAAGGACCCAGGAATGTCTAAAATGAGTAAAGGTTACCATTCCCGCTCTCCGGAAGAATTCCAAGATTTCCTGCGCAAAAGTAAGGATGCGGGTAAATCAAATAACCGCTCCAAATTGATCCTATTTTTCGACGTTATACTATTACTGTTTATTTTTTCAGTGGTTGCCAAACTTTTAAATCCTCTGGCATTTTCAGGGCAGACAGAATCAAAGGAAATTTCTTCTGGTTTTGTGAGTTATCGTCTTTCTTCCAGCAAGGAGAGCCCTAAGGAGTTTCCGATCTTCTTTCTTTTTCTAAAGAACAAAGGAACGGAAAGTTTATCTTTTCCAAATACAGAAGATAAGATCCGTGTTTTTATAAAAAGCGGAGATCTAAATTGTCTGGAAGATTCTTGGACTTTAATTTCTAAAAAATTAGAACCTGGGAGTACGAATTTTTTCAGGTATGAAATTTCTTCTGCTCTTCTTTCTAATCTTCCTCCTGAATGTAAAACTCAGGAAAAATCCATTTTGAATAATATTACCGGTGTTTTCCAAGGCGGGAAAAAAAGATCCTTTCATGCGGAAATTCTCCGAAAAGACGAAAACATTTCTTTAGAAATCCCTAATTTTTGAGATATCATGAACGAAGAGATCCAAACATTAAACAA
The DNA here is from genome assembly GCF_003112675.1 of Leptospira johnsonii. Lineage (NCBI taxonomy): Bacteria > Pseudomonadati > Spirochaetota > Leptospiria > Leptospirales > Leptospiraceae > Leptospira > Leptospira johnsonii. The sequence continues at coordinate 7,801 of NZ_BFAY01000010.1, forward strand.
GATAGTCGCCATCGTGGATGAAAAAGCTTCCTTATTTAAAAAGGATTGGAGCCATATGCCGAAGATCAGGGCCATTACCGAGAAAAAATTGATCTTGGACCTGATTGAAAACGCTTTACAATTAGCGAAGAATATTCGTCCAGCACCCACGGATCTTCTGGGGGATTTACAGAAATTGAAAGCGGAGTTTTCTAGGCTACCTCTCTAAGGAAATTCCATCGTGTTGGAACTCCAACAAAAGTAAGATGTAAAATTCAGTTGTAGAGATTTGAATTTTATGATATAGGACTGGGCTCTCCCACAAGCCACTCCCCCCACCCGAACCTGGGTGGGGGCAATCTCAAACCCGATGTTGGAACTCCTACGTCGCAGCAGCTGCAGAATCCATCTCTCAATCGTAATGTTTTGTGACCTTCTTCCATTTCTTTTCGGTATCTTCCAGGTAATCTTGGATCTCTGAGTAAGATCTTTTTCCATCTAGGTAATCCAGGAGGAACTGGTCTCCTACCAAGAGTTGGATTGCAGGTAGATCGGATCTAAATTCATAAGGCCCTTGCAGGAATTCAAACTGGTTCGGATAAAATTCTCTCAATGTGCGGATAAGCAATAATCCAAACAATAAACTATGGAATTTTTTAGGTTTATCCAATAGGATCTGGTAACCTCCACAAACTTTTCCCGCATGTTTATGAAAGGTGGGAATAAACTTCAAAGGTCTGAGCCTAAAAATTCCTTTTTGTTTTTCCTCCAGTTTTTCCAAAAGTGATCTGTCCAGATCGTTGATATAGGGAGCACCGAATGTTTCGAATGGCCGAGTGGTCCCTCTCCCTTCTGAAAGATTTGTTCCTTCTAAAAGACAAAGTCCAGTATATACATAACAAGTTGTTTGAGCAGGAATATTGGGAGAAGGTGGAACCCATAAAAACTCAGAACTCTTTTTGGGATATAGATCCAATCTGGAAAGTTCCAGATCCAGTTTGAATGTATCCTTATAATATTCCAAAAGGCCCGCAGCTGAGAGACCATGTCGGTGCAGTGTACCTTCTACCCCAACGAATGAAGAAAATTTTTTTTCTAAAGGAGAACCTTCGATCCTGGAGCCAGCCGGATTTTTTGCATTCGATACTAAAATGCGAGGTCTCGGTTTTCCTTTTTTGGCGAGTCGATCTACAGCCTGCATGGCATACAATGCCGTGGTCAAAAATGTATAATAACGAGCGCCTACATCTCTGATATCTATGATCAATGTGTCCAGATCGGATAATACTTCTTCGGCTGGAGCAAGACTTTCCTCATTGTCTCCATACAAATTTAGGACCTGAGTTTCTCCCAAGTCGTAGATAAGCCCGCTTCCGGAGACCTGATCTTGGAGTTCTGCAAAAAGTCCATGTTCAGGCAAAAACAGTTTTTTGAGTCCATACTCTTTTTGGATGATCCGGAAATGATAATCGCCTTTCCAACCATATGCGCTTTGGTTGGTAAGCATTCCGATTGCTTTTGCATCGGAGAGAATTCTGTTTTTTTTCATTTTCTAAAGAGTTTTTTCCCGGGAAACTGCGGAAGTCAAGCAGGACTATAGCGGCCTTAGTCTTGGAAATCTTTTGCCTTATCCGGAAGGTCCTTTTTAGAGAATCCTTTAAAAAAGAGTTTCCATTCTTAGCGAAGGATAGTTTTCTTCTTAATTTGCCCCAACAGCGATCGTATGGCACTAGATACAAGCGTACCAAATCAAAAAGTAACAATAAAAGCAGGGACGGTTTTATTTCCGGAAGGAAGCGCCGCGAATTCTCTCAACGTATTGCATAGCGGAGCCTTGCGTTATTTGGTAGATGCTCCAGGTTCCAGAAAACTGGAGTTATTCAAAATTTCAGGAGCCAATTTGACTCCAGGCGCATCCGCACTTTTCGGCAGCGGACGTTATCCTTTTACAATTGTAGCAGAACAAGACTGTGTGCTTTCTACGTATGTTATGTCCCAGTCTACTGTGGGTCGTTCTCTCGCCGCCAGAAGTTCTTTGGGGATTATGGTAGGTCGTTCTCTTTTAAGAGAGATCACTGAGTCTTTCAAAAGAGTGAACCAGCTCAGAAAGATCGCTTCCGATATGGGAAAGACGAACGATAATCTTTCTCTTTTGTACTATCAATTCAATCCTAGCGTTTTTCCGGATATTAAGCCTGGGCAACCAATCGCGGATCCAAGTTCCGAGATTGTGGATCCGGTTTTGAGACTTGCGCGGGAAAATTTAAAACATTATTTCGATAATGGCGGTATCCTGCCGGAAAGACCTACTGCAAATTATGTAGAAGAAGATCATTCTCAGCTTCTTGTTAAATATTATCCGGAAGAAATAGAATTCCAAGATGGCGAATTTAACTTCGTTCGTAAGGTAATTTTGGCGGACCCAAATCTTCTCGCACAATTATTCGCTCCAGATCCTAGCATGGTTTCTTATGTCTGCGACAAACTCGGTAGAGTGCAGAACAATCTTACTGAAAACGCAAAAAGTATCTTAGAAGAATTGGATGAAGACTTCTCTCTTCTTTTGGGCGGGGTAGAAAGTCTTACCGAAAAATACTTCCTGATCCTGGATATGGCTGCGAGCGGTTACGCAACTGCTCCTCCAGAGTTTGTAGTCCCAATCTTACAAGTTGTTTCTCAGAAGATCGAAAGAGCTCTTGCAGGCCACCAGGCACTATTCGGTTCTGCAATTGTAGGACCTTCTCCTAATATTAAACCGTTTATTGAAAAGACTGCAGGTCTTGCTAAAAAATTCGAAGCTTCTAATCCGACTGCAAAGGCTGCTTCGAATGGAAGCGGAGTTTCTGTGGATGGTTCTGCGGATGCGACTGCAATTCGAAAAGAATTGGCAAATTCAGCATCTACGATCATCCAATTCTCCGGTATGGGCGGAGATGCGATCAAAGAGTTTTCCGCGATGATGGTAAAACTCAAATCCTTAAAGAATCCTTTAGACTCGGACAATGACACTCGTAAGTTAAGAAGGTCCATTACAAAAACCTACTTCGATATTTACGCTGCCTGTTTCCAAAAGTACGTAAGCTCAGGGAAGAACGTCCCTAAACCTGTAGACTTGATGTTGAAATACGGTTTCTTCGACGAAACAATGCTGGATGATTCTCAATTAGTGTTCATGTCCACATTCAAGGACGCGATCACTTCCGTTTCGGATATTCCGATCCATTATGGAACCGAATGGCTCGAAAAAATTTATAAAAGAGAATGCCCTACTTCCCTGGATGAGCTCGGTCAGAACTTCTTCGACAAGGTCAAGATGGACAACCGAAACGCAGTTTTCAAAAAAGAATCCGATCTTCCTCCTGATATAGACAATCCGGAAGCAAGATTGAAGTTCGAATTCGGTGCGATGTATGAGGCGAACGTTCGACTTACCACCGGTTCCTTGGCTACTTACTTGCCTATCCTTACAAAGTATCATTCTCAAATCCCTCTGGGAAAAGCGTACGTTACCAAAAAGATGCTAACGGATACGATCCACGATATCATGGCTGTGGACTTCTCCGTGTTCAATAGAGAGGTGATCTATAATAATCCCGAGATGGGGATCAACAAGGAGTTCGTCCAAAGAGCGATCGTTCCTGACTTTGTAATTGTTCCTTCTATCGGTAGTAAGATCATGATGTGGCAGGAGCTTTCCATCCACAGGGGTTCCGGTTCAAAGGAAAGTAGAGGTAGGATCGTCCTTCCTATTTTCGTGCAAGGGGATCTAAAGTCTCTTTTGATCGATGCATTTGCCGCGTTCCGTTGGGAACTTTGTAAAACGATCTTAGGACCAGAATGGAATAACGTAGGAAATCCATCCATCACCGCGGACTATATGGACTATGTTCAGTTCTACAAGAAGAACAAAGACCTTTCCATAGAGATCAAAGAAAAGTTAGCAGCTGAATTCAAACGTTTCCGGAACGAAAGGGATATTTTTGCGAACGACTACCAGCTTTGGATCAAATACGAAGCAGAAGGTGTACAAAGGTTGAACCGTGTCGTCCGGGGAATTTTCTACCGTCATATTCCATTCGCAAGAACGATCCGGGAGAAGGTCTCCAAAATGCCTGCCTTCGGCGAGATCAATAATAGATTCGTCAATATTCGCACTCGTAAGTTTACGGAGCTGGAAAACAGATATAAGAAGTATATCAACGCATTAGGAAGTCTTCCGGATCCTCTTCGGGAGAATATGGAATTCTATCGAGTTTAAATATCTAGGTGATCTGGGCTCAGTACGAAACTTGCCGACAATAATTGTGCAAGAGCTCCGTTATTGGAGCTCCTACAACTCATTCAAAACCTAATTTCAATACTTACGAAACCAAAAGTGATTTGTTCTCTTTAAGTAACGCAGTCACATCCTGAAGCGCTTCCCCAATAAGATCTTTTACAGACGTGTTTACTTCTTTCAAATAACCTTCTCGAATAGACACATCAAAAGAAGCCAAAGCATCCGCCATAGGTTTTGGAACTCCCGCTCCAACTAAAGCTTTAGAAAGTTCTTCTGCAGGAAGATCTACGTAAGAAATCGGTTTATTCACCAATTCCGAAGTGAATTTTGCAAGTTCCTTATAGGTCCAAGCCTTAGGTCCACTGATCTCTAATATTTTATTTCCGGATTCGGAAGAAAGTAACGCAGCCGCTGCCGCTTTAGCACAGTCAGTTCTGGAAACATAAGCGCAGGCACCTTCTCCTCCTGAACCGTAAAGTGAACCACTTGCAACTGCATGCTGTAGTTTCGGGACTAAATAATCCGAGTACATATTATTACGAAGAATCGTGTATGCGAGACCGCTTTGTTTGATCTTCTCTTCGGTTCCCTCGTGCTCGTATGCGAAAGTGACTGGAACTTCGTCGGCTTTGGCCAAAGAAGTATAAAGAATTCGTTTTGCTCCTGCCTTTACTGCAGAATCTATCGCCTGGCTATGTTCCTCGATCCTATTTCCGATATTGTCCGTGCTGATGATCAAGATCCGATCTGCGCCTTGGAATGCTTCGACAAGACTAGCCGGATCGTCGAAACTTGCCTTTCGTACCGTAACTCCTCTTTTTGCAAAGTCTTCTAAGGTTTCAGGCTTACGGGTTGTAGCGATGATCTTGTTATGACCTCTTTTTAATAATTCATCTAGGACAATTCTTCCTAGATGTCCGGAAGCTCCCGTTACTAATACTGTTTCAGAAATATTACTCATTTGGATCCTTAACCTATATCGGTCTTGCGTTAAACTTATTCCATTAGACAACTTGAAATAAAAAATGTTACAAGTTAAATAATAAAAATTACGAGGTTAAACGCGGCAAGGATACGAAAGGCTTGTCCGGCTCGCCGGATGAGCGTAAGCGAACCTGGAGTAGCCTGGTCTGAGCGAAGCGAAGAGCCGCCCGAAAATTAAACTTCTTCTAAAAGATAAGGTCTAGTATATTCTCTAACGATCTCTACTACGAAACGTCCCCAAGACTTTGGATCTTCTTGGGAAATTTCAACCTGACGCACTTTTGGAAAATACGCCTGAGGTTTAAACGCAGTGTGAGTGAGCTCCATAGCTCTTAGATAATTATCCACTCGTTTCACTCTCACGAAGTTCAACAATTCACCTTGGATCTTATCTTGCGGAATATAACCGATGATGATCAGTCTTGGAAATAATGACTTTTTGAGAAGATTGATGAAGTCTCCGAAACTATCCACACGATCTATAAATCCTTCGTATGCACCGCCGCCCAAGTTCATGATCTGGGTCACTATGTCCATAGTAAAGGAAACACCTTCTGCAGAGGTCATATCGGAGATGATTACGATACCTTCGTCAGGTTGGAAAGTTTTGAACTCGCTCGTTGGTTTAAAATGACGTCTAAGTAACTTTGCTGTGGAGATATCGATCTCTGCGGCTTTCGGAACCAAAACTTTTCCGGATGAATCGGAGATAGGTTCTCGAGTAATAAGGTATCTTTTCTTGGCGGCGTTCTGGTTCATCACCCGGAAGGCTTTCACCTTCTCTTCCAGCTCGTCTAGAGTACAATACCCTATTTTTAAAACGTTTTCTCGCGCGCGCTTTTTGAGATCTATGTCTTCCATACGAGTTTTGGTGGTCCGGAGGAACCAGCTTAAACGAGGTTCCGAATTTCGCGAGAATTTACCGGGTATTCGGGGAGAGTATATAAAAAAAATCCAAGTCTGAAAAGCCCCTTTTGGCTATGCAAAAAAACCGCTTGTCCACGGAATGTGCGCTTCTTGAATGGGGAGGAATGCCCATTCTCTCCATTTTAACTCATTCTAGAACAAGAGCCTATAGTCAGATCTGGAAGGGAATCCTGGTAATATCCTCTCTAACCTTGGTTTCCTGCTTTTCGGTGGAATTTATCCAAGAAGGAACCCAGAAAGAAACCGTGCTCGTTTCTCATAAACCCGGTTGGGAGCAGATAGAGATCTTGAAACATCCTCCCAAGCGTAGGAACTACAAAACTTACGGAAGACTGATCGTTAGAAACTTCGGGGATGGCAGGATAGAAAAATTCTATTACGAAAAGATTAAGAAAGAACTTTTTGAAAGAGGTATGGACGGAATGTATCTCGCAAATGTAGGAATAGTCCCCGTTCCTCCTACAATTTTCCAAACGGGTACTTCAGAAGGTTATACTACCAGTATGGCTGAGATCGCAAAGGATGCAAAAGTCTTAGAAGGAGTTGCGTTCCGTTACAGGGAAAGGGAAGAAGAATGACTGCAAGGCGTCTAAACAGCGAGATCAAGGTTTTGCCTAACGGAGACTGGATCTTCCGTGACGCCAAGATAGAACAAAAGGATATTCTGGAATATTTTCGTAAGAACCTGAAAGAAGACGAAGACGGCATCTACATCGACAATCAGTACGGAGAATTTTCCGAAAACGGATATTTAGAATTATTCGGGTACCCATTAAACTTGATCCGTCTGTGGGAGAAGGAAGGAGAATTTTATTTTTTAAGCGATTCAGGAGAAGAACTCCCGCTTTCCTCCTTGCAGATCGCTGCCGACTCCGAAGGCGAATTATTCGCCAGGAAGAAGGATCATCTTTTTCTAAAGTATAAGATCGCTAGAAATGTTTCTTCTACTTTAAGCGAATATTTGTCCGAATCTCCACGAGGCTTAAGTTTAGTATTAAAAAGCGGAGAAGTCCCTATCTTGGAAACTGGAGAACATCCAAATGTCTCCCTTCCGAAAGAATTCCAAAAATAGATCAGACCGATTTTCCGGACAATACCAACCTTCCCAATACTTTTCCGGAAGATAGGTCGTTCAAAGCGGAATCCGCATCTTTTAAATTCCTGATCTGCACCGGAACAGGACGGATCTTTTTCTCGGATACAAGTTGTAGTAGCTCCTTCAGCTCCCCGGGAGAACCTGTATAACTTCCACGAACTGTTAAACTTCTAAGAGACAGAATTGGGGTCGGGATCTTTAATTCTCCGCCAAATAACCCCACCCCGATCAGAGTCCCGTTCTTTTTCAATAGAGAAAATCCCAAAGAAGAAGTGGCACTATTATTCACGAAATCGATGACTACGGAAACCCCCAGAGAACCTGAGATCTTTTTAACCTCGCTTGCAGGATCAGAATGAGAAGAGTGTACAGTATAAAATCCAATCTCTCTTAGTTTTGCCAAACGAGACTCGTCCAGATCTAAAAAGATCACTTTTGCTTCCGTAAGAAGAGGAACCAATTGTGAAGCAAACATTCCAAGCCCACCTGCACCAATGATCACCAAAGAATCGGTTTCTTTTAGAGGTAGAGCTTTTTTCAAAGCTCCGTAGGCGGTAAGTCCTGCACATGCATAAGAACATGCATATTCTGGAGAAAGATCGTAGATATCCAAAAGCCATTTCTCATCCGGGACCAAGATCCGGTCCGAATAACCTCCGTCTTGGTAGATCCCTAAGGATCTAGGAGCGGAACAAAGTTGTGGATTTCCAGAGTCACATTCTTCGCAGGTCCCGCAACCTATCCAAGGATAAACTAACTTTGTTTCTCCCACAGAAACGGAAGTAACCTTTGGACCTATTTTTAATACTTTTCCTACAACTTCATGACCGGGAGTTAGTGGAAGTTTAACTCCTCTGTCTTTTACGAAAAGTTTTTCTTCTCCGCCTATTTTGTAATAACCATCACGTAAATGAAGATCCGAATGACAGACACCACAAGAGATGACTTCCAATAATACTTCGGAACCTTTCGGTTCAGGATCTTGTGCTTCCTCCCATTTTAAAGAGGATCCGAATTCTACTAATCTAATACTTTTCATTTTTCTAAAGTAAAACCTCTTTCCGTTTAAAGACCCGGTCCATTTCTTCCGAGATCATTCTCAAACCTTCTTCCGGAGCCTTGAGAAGATTTACCTTCGTAAAAAAACCGTGAGTGTAACCCTGAAATTCTTTGAATAACACGGAAACCCCGGCTTCCTTTAGTTTTTCTGCATATAGTTTTCCATCATCCCTAAGAGGATCGATATCAGCTATAAATACAATCGCAGGAGGAAGACCCTTCCAATCTTTTTGGTATAAGGGAGAAGCTTGGTGATCCGATCTAGTATTTGGATTTGGAAGATATTGAGCAATAAACCATTCCATATCTTTTTTAGTAAGACCTGGGCCCAACTCGAATTCCTTATAAGATTCTGTATCACAGACCGCTTCGGTAACGGGATAGATCAGGATTTGTAAATCGATTTTCGGACCGGATGTTTCTTTAGCCCTCATAATGGTAGAAGCAGCCAAATTTCCGCCGGCGCTATCACCTGCGACTACGAGAGGAAGATTTTTCCATATAGTTTCCTTTTGAGAAGAGATCCATTCCAAAGCGGCATAAGAATCTTCCAAGGGTAAAGGAAACGGGAACTCAGGAGCTAGTCTATATTCTACAAGTGAAACGATACTGGAAGTGATCTCAGCGAGTTTACGCGCAAACGGATCGAAGTCCCTTAGCCTTCCGACTACCCATCCTCCACCATGAAAGTAGAGTATCTTGGACTTAGGTTCCGTTTTGGGAATATAACTTTTTATGAATACATTTCCGCCTTGAGAAGGGATCGAGGTCTCCTGGATTTCCCTCATGAGCGGACCTTCTCCCAAAAGTTCTCCGATCGCTGAATAACCGTCCCTTCTTTCCTGGATACTTCCTTGGGTAAAACCTGTGAGTCCTTTTGAGGAAATTAGATTTGCGTATTCCAACATCTCCGGAGCGAATTCCATTCTCTTCTCCCTTTCAAATGATAAAGGAAGAACAGTATATTAGAAATCCGACAATTTGTCGTTCCAGTTTATAGATCGGGAATCTTATATTACACCCGCTTTTCGAAGTTCTTTTCCAATTTTCCCGGTGAGAGTATAAAAATACATCTTCCAATCACTCACAAATGATTTGAAAGGATAGATAAACGTGGCAGGTCTATTTTTTTCCCAGAAAAAATGACCTATCCAGGCGAAGAAATACCCGCTAAATAAAGCTCCCAAAAGAAACCAAGGGTTTAAAAAACAAACAGCCAAAACGATCCACAGTACGGCTGCCGAAGTTCCTATAAAATGCAAAGCCCGATTTACTTTATTCGAATGTTCACGCAAATAAAAAGGCCAGAACTCTTGAAGTGTTCGATATTTTCTTGTTTCTTTCATCTTCAATCATCCATTATTTTGTTTCATAAAAACATATTTTAGAATATTCTTAAATTAGAATTATAGATTGTTCGGACGCCTTCTTCACCAATGCCTCCGTCGATTCAGGTGAAAACCCTACTCCTAAAAGAAAAAATCTAACTGATTCCAATCGGAGAGATTCGATCCGGTCTGGATAGAGCTTTTGTCTAGGGAAGGAGAAATTAAAAAAAGAAAATACAATCGAAAGATGACGCATTATCCAAGTTACGTCGCGCCAATTTTTCCAAGATCGATTCGATGGGAGTTCTGCATTTTTTACACAAACTTCTAGCGAAACTTTCATTAGAGGAAAAATATTTCTCAATTTTTTCCGAACATATTTCTTAGCAAACTTACCATCTGTGCTCAGGCTTCTTAAAATTAACTTATGGGCAAGTTCGGTTTCTTCAGTTTTGGAATTAGAAAAAATTTCCAACAGAAAAACATTGAGCATGAAAACAAACGTATCCGACCCTGGCTCTAAATTGGAAATCGCTGGTTTAAGTGGATCTGATAGCTTTAAGCAATATTCCAGAACTGCATCATACAAATCCTGCTTTTTTGGAAAATATTTATAAAGAAGTCCTACCGATACACCGGCAGATTTGCATAAGGATTTAGTTTTAGTACCATCAAAGCCTTTTCTTGCAAATAAAGGTAAGGCTGCTCGGACGATAGATAGGATTCTTTCCGTTTTATGCAGCCAGATCGTCTTTTTGTTTTTTTTCGCTTTCCTGCTTATAACCTTCAATGGAAGAACACCTTCTCAATAGTCAACTGCAGCTTCCGATAATAATATCTTAGTTCTTAGCCATGTGGGAGCGAGTCGCCCAATTCGAACTGCGAAGGAAGTTGCAAAGGGGAATCTGTTTTCGTGCACTTCTCGAAGCAATCCTTTCAATATATATTGCACTGCCTCTTTCTCGCTAATTTCATTTGGAGCAGGAACTCCATCCTCTTTAACGGCTTCCGTGGCAACAAAACCCGGATGGATTGTTTGAATGCGTACATGCTTAAAACCGAAATGTTTAAGCTCCATTCGCGCAGTATCCAAGAAGATTCGACCAGCAGCTTTTGCAGCGGTATAATCCCCTTGCATAGGTATTCCGAAATACGTTGCAAGCGAATTAACATGGGCAATCATACATGGAGTTTTTTGCGATTTCATTTGGGCAATTATCGGAACAAAAAAGTTTATTAGAGTATCGTAATTGGCTCGCATTTTACCGAGGATCACTTCTCTTGAATCTTTGATCGTATTAGATGCAGGACCTACACCTACGTTTAGAATTGCAATGTCGATCTTTCCAAATTTTTTGACTGTCTCATTAACAACCAAATCGGCGTGTTTGGGGTCTGCAGCGTCACCTGCAAAAACAAGACATTTGCTTCCTTTAGCTTCGATCTCTTGTTTCAACTCGTTGAGAAGATTTTCTCTTCTTGCAGTAACTATAATATTATTCGAATATTCTGCCAGGCTGATTGCAAGCTCTCTGCCTATGCCTGACGAAGCACCCGTTATCAAAATCGTTTTGTTTTTATAATCCATATTTTTTCTTCAGTCTTGTCCGAATTTAATACGCCGTAAAACCAGATGGAGCTTCGCCTAATGCGTAAGACGCGGCTGCTTTTCGCTCATCTTTTATAAGTCGATTTTTTGCAATCCATCGGATAAGCCATGGGATGCGGCGTATTTTGCCTCCCGTAGCATGAGCAAGTAAATATGCCTTAGAACATTTTTCGATCAATTCGCAATTGTATATGGCCTTTTCGCGAGTAACACTTGTTATCACTACCCCATTCGTATCCAGAAAAGCGTTGGCGCCATTAAGTATCACTGAGTCAGAAATAACGGAGCCGTCTTCAGTTTTATGAATTGGGACGACTGGGGCACCTAATTGGCGGCACTGTTCATCAAAAACAAGCGGGAGTGGATCTTCTAATGTCTTTAGTAAGGAACCCCAAGTAGGCTGAAAACAGGCGATGGCCCCGATGTCAGGTCTTGCTTTATATAGACTAGCGTGAAAGTGAATTACGGCTAACCTTTCCGAACCAAGAGTAGTTGTCTGGCCATAGATATCGAATTGATCCGTTTGTATCTTAGCTCCTTCTCCCGATCCCCTATTAACCAGCAAGAACGCCTCAGGCTTTTGACCTGGTAGTCGGAAGGACAGACTTGCCGCTTTTTTTTGCAAGAGACCTTTTGCTTCCAACCTTTTCCATAAATTCATTAATGCGTTGAGGTCGGACGATTCGTCTTTCTTTGCAGATCTCTTTTTTGTTGTTACTGATTTCATATCGTCTCCTAAATTTATGTTACTAAACGAGTTTGAATACGGACTCGAATCTATTGAGCGCTTCATCAATAATATCGTCGGTGTCGGCCATACTGGTATACATTCTACTTCCCGCTAAGGTGATCATACCATGCGCGGAATAAGCAGCACCCATCTCTTCCATCACATGCTTACGTTCCTTTGCCTCTCTCAAAACTTTTAATGGGTTTCGAAGCGACATGAGAAGTACGCCGGAAGTTTGAAGATGAACTATAGAACCTTGATTATAGGCAACATAAGGTAGTCTCAATCTCTCAATGATTCCCTGTAACCCTCGACTGAGCCTATCTCCCGCACGACCTGCTAAGACTGGTGCGTTTGTTCGTTCCATTTCCTGTATGGAAAAATAACCTGCAGCGCAGGATAAAGGATTGGCAGATAACGTTCCTCCGACAAACGCTCGTTTGCCGTTAGCACTAAGGCCTCCTGCAAGTAGCATCATAATGTCCTTGCGTCCTCCGATACCTCCAGCCATAGGATAGCCACCGGTGAGACATTTTCCGAAAATGGTCAGATCGGGCCTGACGCCGAAAAATCCTTGCGCTCCACCTAGTCCGACGCGAAATCCCGTAACGACTTCATCGAAAATGAGCAAGGCTCCGAACGAATCACAAATCTCGCGCAATTGGCGATTATAATCAAAATGAACCGGTCGCGTCCCGCTTTCTGGACCTAATGGTTCTACAATGACTGCGGCAGTTCCACCTCTCAATCGATTTAACCAAAGCTTGCGGCGTAATGCTCCTAGATCGCCTGGAAAACTTTCTTCGGTAGAGGCAGTAGCACCTTTCGGTATTCCGGTTGCTTCATGACGTCCAGTCCCAGGAATTCGCATACCGTATACCATCGAGTCGCTCCATCCATGATAGCCACCACCCATTTTGATTACGTGACGCTTTCCTGTATAGGCACGTGCAAGTCGAATTGCCCCCATGACGGCCTCTGTTCCCGAGCCTAGCATTCGAAACATTTCAACTCCGGGCATATGTTTGCAGATTATTTCCGCCAATTTTACTTCATATTCGTGTAATAAACCGGTAGTAGGTCCACACTCATCAAGCAGACTCTTGATTTTCTCTTTAACGGGTTCATAATTAGATCCCAGAAGAGTCGGACCTCCTGCTTGGAGGAAGTCGATATAAGTGTTACCATCAACGTCACGAAGGTATGCTCCCCTCGCCTGATCTATTGCAAGAGGAAAGGGATAGTTGAACGCAAGATTATGCTGAACTCCTCCCGGAATGACAGCTTCTGCAGCAGTGGCAATCTTTCGTGATCCTTTGCACTTAGTCTCGAAATATTCCAAAACTCCGCCAATCTTGTCTCGTCGAATCGGTCTTAATGGTGATTTTAATAATTCTTTCAATCGTCCATAGATTTCATCCGTATCATGCCATTTAGAAATTGCATACTCCGCTTGAGGAATTGCTTCTTGTGATTCGTTTTTTTCTTTGAGTATCATAATTATTTGTCCTCTTTAGGAAAATCAGATTGGTTTACCAAAAATAGATAGGTTGCTATTGCCTATAAGATCGAAAGTGCGTGTTGCACAACGAGTGGGGAAACTTTCGAAGAGTTCAGATTGTTTTTTATACGAGAACGAAGGAAATGTGCAGCTTGCTCCTCAGCAAGTAGAACGTTTGCAATCGCTTGATCTACAGTTTTTGCTCCGCAAACTATACCATGGTTTCGTAATAGATATCCGTTTATATCCTTTCTCACCTTCTTCTTAAAAGCGTTCACGAGAAATGGAGTTCCGGATGGAGCATAGGAAACGATCCGTAAGGAAGCCCCAAGATTCGCACGTGCCTCAGCTCCTTCAATAGGCATGTCGATTCCAAGTAAACTTACAGCGCTGGCAAGGGGTTGATGAGTATGTAGGCTGACTTCCAAATCAGGTCTACGGGACAAAAAAGATGCGTGCATTCCACTTTCAGTCGTAGGTTCCTTAGTACCTTCTATTAACTTTAAGTCTTTGATTCGGACAATACATACATCTTCATTTTTCATGGTGTAATAGTCGGAGGCAGATGGAGTAACAGCCATAAGCTCTGAGTCGATCCGAACGGCTAAGTTCCCGCCAATCCCAGCAAAGAAACCTATATCCGCCAGTTTCACAGAAGCGGCTACTATGGAGGCACGTACTACTTCAAATCTTAAATTCTTCATGTTCCCTCTACCTTCTATATTCACAAAAACTCGGCAAATGTCGAGTCAAGAATAAAAAAATATCGGCTATTGTCGAGTAATTTTCACTCTAAATTCATAGAAATGCAGTTGAATCGAAGTGAATGTCGATTTTTGTCGGTAGTAGAATGCCAAAATCACCAGAAAATATCCCTCCTGGACCAGTGAACGAGAGGGATGCCAAAGCTAGCCCACAAGGCCGAGGCCGAAGAGCAGCACTAATCCAAGCTTTGAGAGAACTATTGCGAGAGCAGCCGCCGGAAGCCCTCACATTTGCAAAAATTTGCGAGCGCGCCGACATTCCGAGAGCATCTGCGTATCATTTCTTCCCGAATATGGGAGCACTCTATCTTGGGTTACGACTCGTTCATTCCGAACTTGTAGCTGCTAGATTGTCCCAAGTGGATACCTCACAATTTGAGAGTTGGCAGGATTATGTGTATTTTCTTGCTGCAGAGGCTATCGCAATAGTTAGGGAGGATCCAGCTATGATGCGAGTTGTTTATGGGGTTCGCACCGAAGAAACAATGCATGTTGGTAAAGAACTCGATTCTAAGATTGCAAGCATAGCTCTCAAACAAGTAATGGAGCGTTTTGCTCTTCCTTTTTGGCCAGACGCAGCAAGGAAAGTAAGCATTGCAGTTGCTTTGATCGATTCAGTATTTCGATTCTCTTTTCGAGAGCAAGGCACGATTACTGATGAAATTGTGCGCGAAGCGGGAAGAGCTGCCGTTGCATACCTTCGCTGTTATTTGCCAGAGTATGTTGATAGTAGACACTAAGCACCATACTCATTACTTTTATCAAAAACTCGACACTTGCCCACCCTGCTCTAACTTGATGGCCAAACAAATTGAGCTTAAGGAACTTTTCCCTTTTCAGAGCGAAAACTTTCCGAGGTTAAAAGGCCAAGACTAAGCACAATAATCAATATGCCTAGGAGTAAATATTCGGCAGGCCTCCATCCGGTGATCTCACTTTTAACAATTGCCATCAAGATTGATACAATGACTCCGCCTGCGTTACCGACGAGCATTACTGCACCTGCAGCACCTCCTGCCCTTTCGGGGCCTGCAATTTCTTCTGACATAACGAGAAGGAGTGCAAATCCGGGCAGAAATAGGAAGCCAAGCGATCCCGCATATACATAAAGCCAAGTAACTTGGCCGCTTAGGCATAATGGCATTATGAGTGCGATACCCGAAATTCCGCAAAAGAGCAACAAAGGTTTTCGTCTTTTTATCGAATCAGAAACAGTAGGGATCACCAAAGAGCCGAGTATACCCGCCAAAATCATAACTCCTCCAATATTTCCTACGTCCAATGCTCCAACTCCATTCTGCCCTAAAATCCCTTCCAGCCAAGTAGTGAGACCATTAAAAAATCCGAATGCAAGAAATGCCATTAGAATGATGGTTATAAGTGAACGATCTTTGATTAGATGCACTACTTCTGTAAAAGCAGTGAAAGAACGAAGCCGATTCATCTCATCCGGTTCAGTTGTATGATTTTCTTTTACAAGAAAAAAGAAACCCATACTGCAAACGGAGGTAATAATTGCGAAAACGATCATAGTGCCGCTCAATCCCAAACTCTGGTTCAAATGCGGTGGCAAAGAAAACCCGAGAGCCATGCCTGCGAACATTCCCGCAGTGCCTAAACCGGTAGCTACTGCCCTTTGTTCTTCCGCAAACCAATCGGCAGCTAACTTCGTGATCCCGTTCATTATGAAAGGTTGTGCAACTGCGTTCCCAATCTGACAGATAAGAAGGAGCCAAAAGCTTCCCGTATAGACTCTCATACATGCAAATACGGACATGATGATAAGTCCTAAACGAATTGTGAATCGATAGCCTTTACGATCCGTCATCGCTCCAGCCGGCATCGATACCAGAGTGAACATCAGTGGATTACATAGAGTCAATGCACTGGCGAGCAATTCAGAGACTCCATACAAATTCTGAACTTCAGTCATCAGAGAAACGAAATTCAAATAGATCATCTGACTGACCCCGATCACTGTCATAAATGATCCAAGGACTATCCATCTATAAGGTCTATAGTAATTTATTTTTTCCATATATTGTCTTCCTAAATTGAAACGGATGTTTTTTCCTGCGTTATTGAAGCTCTGTCCTGATTCCAACTTTTATAAAGTGGGGCCAAACGTTTGTGCAGTTGCAGGAATCGACTGAACATTTCATCCATAACTTTCTTATTTTTACCATCGGGCTTGTATTCCGCTTTAATACGGATTAGTTCGGGTATATCGGACACCTGCATGAGACCTAGGCCAATTCCGGCAATCCATGCTGCACCCCTTGCATTTGACTGCATTGGCTCTTCGGGCTGACGCACAGTGATACCCATAGTATCCGCGAAAATTTGACACCAAACGTCAGATGTTGCTCCACCGCCAACTATGGTAATTTTCGATAGGTTCTTTTTGAGAAATTTCTCCACAGGCTTTATCATCCATCTTGTATTCAATGCGACACCTTCCAAGAATGCACGGATAACATCTTCTCTACTATGCCCCAAGGATAGATTCACCATCCCTCCTCTTAGAGAAAGATCGTCGATCGGACATCTTTCACCATAAAGCCAAGGCATATAAAGAAGACCTCTGCTTCCTGCCGGAGTTCTAGCTGCTATTCGATCTAGGACCTTATATACGTCTGAAACATGTTCTTCTCGAAGTAGTTCATCCTGATGATACAAGATTCGATCTTTAAGAAAACTTAAATTAGCACCAGCGGTAGTCTGCATGGCCGTCATCAAATACTTTCCCGGAATGGCGCAAGGAACAGATGCGATGGCAGAAATGACATCTGTTTTTTTTCGGGGAACATGTGCTGCAATCCATGACGAGGTGCCTATGTAAAGATGTGCATCTCCATCCAATACCGCACCAGACCCGATGGCCGCTGCGGCGGTGTCAATAGATCCTCCAACTACCAGAGTTCCTTTAGGAAGATCTAGAACGGACGCAACTTCCGGCAACAGGATTCCAATTACGTCAGTGCATCTAACGATTTCTGGAAATTTTTGAGGATCAATACTGCTGGCTGCAAGCAAACTTGGATCATAGCAAACTCGATTTGAGTCGCGATTATCCGTAACCCATGAGGTGAGAATAGAATCCGGAGTCGTCACAAACTTTCCAGTCAATTTCATATTCAGATAATCTAATGCGTTCAGGAATTTATACGTTCTTTCGTAAACTTGCGGAAATTCATTTTTTATCAGAAGCATATGAGCCGCAGGATCTTTCCCGGATAATGAGGGAGCGCCTCCCGTCAGACGGATCCAATTCCAAAGTTTTAAAGCAGAATATCCGGCAACCGGCCCACCTGCATGGTTTTGGATATGTTCCGCTCCTCTCATATCCATCCATAGGACTGCATTCATTAATTCCTGGCCATATTCGTCGACCGGAACGGTTACCTCTCCCTGTGTGGAACAGCAAATTCCTCGTATCTTACTTCGGTCGATTCCTGATTGGATCAGAGCAGCGCGTGCACTTTCAAGAAATGCATTCCACCAATCAAGAGGACGTTGCTCGGCTCCGTTTCCCGGTAATATAATCAGTTCCACGCCTCGAAATGCCCATGAAAGGATTCGTCCATCAAGAGTGCAGACTGCTGACTTACATCCCGATGTTCCCAAGTCAACGGCCAAGATTAGATTGTCATTTCCGGATAGATTCTTTGTCTTCATGTCAGTCGCCCATTCGGAGATGGCTTAGCCAAAAAGTCAACAAACGTTTAATAAAAATGATCATTGATTATTAAATAACAGTTGCACTGCCATTTTATGGCCCTTGTAGACTAATGCCCGATCAAATATTTCGACAAAAGCCGACTAATCCTCAATTTCCTCGTTGACATAGAATCCACTTACGATCTGAATCTTCTTCATGAATATTACTGAAAAAGAAGTGATCAGGTTATCGGAATCGCATCCTCCAGCAGTAAGCCCATATAACTAACATCGAGGATTTATGAAAAAACTAGTAACGGGAGCCGCGGGTTTCATCGGTTCAGCTATAGTCAGAGAATTGCTAAAAGAAGGTCATGAAGTTAAAGTACTGATTCGCAAATCCACGAATGTCAAGGGTCTGGATGGATTAGATGTTGAAGTTGCCTACGGTGATATACGCGACGGAGATTCGATGAGATCCGCCCTTAAAGGCTGCGATACTCTGTATCATACTGCCGCCTTCTTTGCTCACTGGACCCTCGATAAAAAATTACCATATGAGGTGAATGTAGAAGGAACTAAAATTTCCATGAAAGCCGCTCTGGATGCCGGAATTGAGAAAGTCATCTATACAAGTACAGGTAACACCATCGGAGCTCACGGAGAAATTCCGGCAGATGAGACTGCAGAGTTCAATCATTGGAAATCTGGTGATCATTATTCGATTTCAAAATACCTCGGCGAGGTGGAAGCTTTAAAATTTGTTCCTTTGGGTCTGCCCATTGTAGTTGTAAATCCCACTCTTGTTGTCGGTGCGGGAGATGTAAAACCTACAACATCAGGTCAGATGATCATCGACGTTGTTCAAGGAGCGATGCCAGGATACATTGAAGGCGGCACAAATCTTATCGATGTGGAAGATGTTGCAAAAGGTCACCTGCTTGCGGCCAAAAAAGGAAGAGTTGGAGAACGTTACCTCTTAGGAAACGAAAACCTTACCTTATCCGAATATTTCAAACTTATAGCAGAAATAGGCGGAGTAAAACCCCCTCGAATCAGGATCCCTTATTACGCTGCCTTAGGCCTCGGGTATATCTTTGAATTAGGGGCGGCTATCACAAAAAAACATCCGCTTGTTAGTGCGTCCGAAGTACGAATCGGAAAATCGAAGGAATTTTTCAACTGTTCCAAAGCTATCCGAGAACTTGGGCTTCCTCAAACTCCTGTAAGAAACTCCATTAAAAAGGCCATAGACTGGTTTAGAGAAAACGGATACTTGAAAAGATAGAATCAACTGATTCGCGCGAATCGCCAGAACCTTTTCCGAAAAAGAAATCTTTGGCGAACGCGCGAAATAAGGAAATAGATAATGAAAGCGAAAATTAAAAGATCTGCCCGTCAATTTCGGATTGGCTTATCGCGGTTGGGAGAATTTGTTCTCGGACCGACGGACCGTTTTGTTATGAAACATCGTGTTCTGAACGGGATGCTTCTAGCCGGGATTGCTGCTATGGGGATAGGCTTAACCTCGGAGTTCTTTCGGGAAGGATTCGAGACCGGCGGCTTAGTGGGACTTTGGATCGCTTTCGTCTTTTCGATTATATTTTATTATCTGGCTCGATTCAAGAGTCAATTCAGATGGCTGGTCGCACCAACCTTCATCGTAGGCGCAATTAGCACTTTTCTCCAAATTCAATACAGTGGAGGAATTATCAGTGCGAACATAATGCTATTAATTCCCTTGCTGATCTTATACATGCTTGTTCTAGGGCAAAAATATGATTGGGTGGCAATTATATTCTTTATTGCAGCGCTCATGGGTATAAATTTTCTACAGGATATTAGGCCAGGATGGTTTTCAGACTATTCTAGTGCTCGAGCGCGAAGCGAAGATTTTTTCATTACAGGAATTTCAGCATTAGTAGTCACGGGATTAATGTTACGCGCTTTGAATCGTTCTTATGAAGATGCCATAAGCGAAGTTAGCCGACTTAAGGACCAACAAGACGGCGACTATTTTCTGACATCACTTTTGATCCGACCATTAGCAGGCATTAGGATCCAATCGAAAACGATCCAATTTCGTTCCTACATAAAACAGAAAAAAACTTTTACATTTAAAAATAAAGCGCATGAACTTGGAGGAGATATTTGTGTATCGGATCATATCATCTTGCGTGGACGCAGCTATTGCGTGTTTGCAAACGGGGATGCTATGGGAAAATCTATGCAAGGTGCCGGAGGAGTTCTGGTTTTTGGGACCGCTCTACGGGCATTAATCGAAAGGACAAATCGAGATGGAACTCTGTCGGAGTATTTTCCTGAACGCTGGCTTCGTACGGCTCTAAACGATCTAAATAATGTTTTTGAAGGCTTTGAAGGTTCTATGTCTATGTCCTTGGTGTTGGGATTAGTAGACGAAGAAAACGGATTTCTTTATTATATAAATGCTGAGCATCCCTTTTTGATTCGATTACGTGCAGGGAGAGCAAGATTTCTTTCGGAAGAAGCCACAAATTTCAAATTGGGGTTTCGCAAGGAAAAGGCAAGAATCGAAACCTGTTGGATCCAACCGGGAGATATTATTATTATAGGTTCGGACGGACGGGACGATATCGCTATAGGTTATGACGCATCGGATATACGGATCATTAATCAAGATCATACTGCCATTCTTGATCAAGTGGAAGAGTGCGACGGAAATCTAGAACAAATCGGGAAGGGACTTCAAGAAAAAGGAGAACTCACTGATGATCTTTCTCTGCTAAGTATTGAATTTCATCCAAATAGTGTAAAAGATGAAAAAGCGATATTACAAAAGCTTGCAGAACCGTTACAACTTTTAGAGAAAAATGAAACCTTTGCAGCCCTTACTTATTTAAAAAAAGAAGCAGAGTTAAATCCGAATTCCCCCACCGTTTGGAATTTACTTTATCGGGCTTATAGTGAATTGGAAATGCATGCTGAAGCTGCCCGAGCCGCTGAGAATTTCGGAAATGTGCAACCGTCCGGTCTGCAAATGATCCTAAACAGCGCCATTCAATATTCTAAAGCCGGTCTGATCGAAGAAGCAATCGATATGGCTGAACGCATTTACAGTCGAAAACCGGAAGTGATTCCAGTTCTGAAGTTACTCGTACGCCTTTACAGAAAATCCAATCATATGCAGCGAGCGGAAGGATACCAACAGGAAATCTCCCTTCTGCAAAATTCAACAGCAAAGGAATGAATCAACTGTGAAAAAACTTGTCATCGGATCAACAGGGTTTATGGGCTCTTCAATCGTAAGAGAATTACTTAAAGATGGAGAAGAAGTAAAAATACTGTTAGTAAAAGACCGCCCTACTCGCAGCAACACCCCTAAGCTTGATGTCGAGAAAGTATATGGTGATATTCGAGACGGGAATTCAATAGAAAAAGCTCTTAAAGGTTGCGACACTCTATATTTAGCGGCCGCATACAATGGACATTGGGCCCCAAATCCTAAAACATTCTATGAGATTAATGTGGATGGAACAAAAACAACACTCAAGACGGCCCTGAAGGTAGGATTAAAGAAAGTTGTCTATACTAGCTCAAACAATGCGGTAGCTGCAAGCGGACCTGTAGTTGCGAATGAAGAGAAAACTTTCAATTTTTGGAAAGCAAAAGACCACTATACGATGTCCAAATATATCGCCGAAAACGAAGCAAGAATTCTTGCGATGAAAGGACTTCCGATTGTAATCGTAAATCCTACTTTAGTCATAGGCGAGAATGATAGTACACCATCTCCTTCTGGGAGAACAATTATAGACGTTATTAAAAATAAAATGCCAGGCTATATTGACGGAGGGTTAAATATTATTGATGTAGAGGATGTGGCCCGCGGTCATGTCCTAGCCGCCAAAAAAGGAAAGGTGGGTGAAAGATACCTTTTAGGAAATACAAACATTACGGTTCGCGACTATTTAAAACTCATCGCGGGGATTGCAGGTGTAAAACCTCCATCTCTTAAACTTCCTTTTAAATTAGCGCTTACGCTTGGACATATATTCGAGTTCGTTTCTTCTATAACCAAAAAGCCTCCCTTGGTTACAGCGAGTGAAGTAAGGATCGCTGAGATGACTGAATGGTATGACTGTTCCAAGGCGGTTAACGAACTCGGGCTTCCTCAAACCCCGATCGATGTAACTATTAGAAAGACGATAAATTGGTTTCGAGAAAACGGATACATTCGAAAGTAAAACTAATGTTAGAATTTAAAGAAAAACTAAGAAGAATCAAATACGAATTTTACGATTTTGTGATCAGGGACATTTTAATTTCTCTTGATAATTCTTTATTTATTCCAGCGATGATACTATCCTTTCGCTGTATCGAATATCTTGGATTCCATACGGATCCGAATCAAAAAGACGGCAAAACCTTCAAAAGTTTTCTATCTGAATACGTTTCTTGCGTAAATAATCGATATCGAAAACCTAATATTCAAAGTTTTCTTAATTCCGTAAAATGCTACCTACTTAATCCATACAGTGATCCAGAAGAAACTTCCGAACAAATGACTATCCCAAGATACGAAACATATCCGCTCGAATCACATTTGAGCGAATCTAAATATTATGGAGAGCCAAAGGAAATAACAATTTCGATATTCGAATTTATTGCGGATGTGATAACGGGTGTGGAGAAATATTTCCATGAAGTTAACGATAACTTTCAAATATCGGATTGGTATGAAAGATTATTCGTTCGAACTGGGATTTCCGAAGGTCTTAGTAATTTTAGAAACGGGAGATATAAGAAGGATTCATATTTAAAACTTCATCCTTCCTTAAAGTGTATTGATAATCCGGAATTGGATCTCCTGAGTATCAAAAACCAAATCCTGAATTCCCTTCTAAAAGAATATGGATATATTAGATAATATCCTTTAAGATTCGTTAAATGAAAATTTCACGCAAAGAGGCCGACCGAACGGGTAGAAAATGTTTCTTTAATTTAAACTTCTGCCAGCTTTTGCATGAAAAAATTCTGTAACTTTCGAGAATTAGCGTCTTAAATCGCAGAGTTGAGCTCTTCTCTCAGACGTTTTGCTTCCTCAAAATCAGGCTTCATCACGATTGCCTTATGCAAATACTGCAAGGATCTTTCCGGACGATTCCAGATCTTGTAAAGAGTAGCTAGGTTAAAAAGAGAGATATGAGGTGCGTCGTTCAAAGTACAACGAAGTGATTTTTTCAGCCAGAAAACGGATTCTCTTTCTCTTCCCATACGAAGGAGAAGGATCCCTATCTCGTTGCAAGGATTTCCGTATTCAGGATTCACTTCTACGGAACGGTAGAAATAATACAGACCTTTTTTCCAATTGCTTCTTTGGTTTTCGATCAGACCCAGAAAAAAATAGGTCTCATGGCTTTCAGAATCTTCCAAAGAGGATTTCAGCAGGAATTCCGCACGATCCAAATCGCCGGTTCTATAAAAAAATTTAGATGCTTCAAGTTTGTCTTCAGGCGTCAGGTTTTCCAATTATCTACCCGTTTTATTTTTATTTTCGGACGCCTCTTGAAATAGCTTAATTCCGTTTTCCGTGTAGGACTTCCTTCTTTACATTTTCCCGGAGAAACTTGGAGATACTCTGAGCATCCAAACCGTACTCCGCAAAAATTTCCTTTCTCTCCCCGTGGTGGATGGCCTCGGAAGGGAATGCGAATGTTTTAATAAAACGTCCTAGATACTCAGGCGAGATCCGGTTCAGCAAATATCCGGAAGCTCCTCCGTCTAGATAGCTCTCGTCCAAGATCACAAAATGACGAACATGGGAAAGTTCTTCGTCCAGAGCCTCCTTTCCAAGAGGTCTCAACCAAACCAGGTCGATCAATGTGACCGAATATCCCTCTTGCTCCAAGAGGCTCGTTGCCTTCTTGGCTTCTTCCAACATGGAACCTATGGAAAGAAGAGCGATATCCGTTCCTCGTTGTAATACTCTAAAACTTCCGGGTTTTAGATCCTTCTCTGTGCTAAAATCCAAACCGGAAAGTTCCACATTTGCTTTGGGGAATCGGATCGCGATCGGAGACTTATCATAATGCTCCATATAACGAAGTGAATCCACCAGGTCCTGTCCGGAAGAAGGCACAAACACATCCATATTCGGTAAAGATAGAAGGTAACTTAGATCGAATAATCCTTGGTGGGTCTCTCCATCCGGCCCGACACAACCTGCCCTATCTATCACAAAGCGAACAGGAAGGTTCATGAGAGAAACATCTTCTACCAATTGGTCCATTCCTCTGGTCAAGAACGTAGAATAAATACACATATAAGGGATCACATCCCCGTTCGTCATTGCTCCTGCAAAAGCGACAGAGTGCTGCTCTGCAATCCCCACATCGTAAACATGGTCCGGGAATTTGGTAACATATTCCCCGAGTCCGGAACCTTCTATCATTGCAGGTGTAACTGCAGCAATACGAGGATTCTTTTCGGTTAAGTCGGAAAGCACCTTACCCACGATCTTAGAGTAAGAAATTTTAGAAGAATCGGCAGATTCCATAGCCCCATCTTCCTTACGGAATGGCGTTACTCCATGGTATTTGATCGGGTCTTTCTCCGCAGGAACGTAACCTTTTCCCTTTTGGGTGATTGTATGGAAAAGGACAGGCCCTTTCATAGTCTTGATCTTTCTAAGCATCTTCACTAGACGGATCACATCATGACCGTCTTCAGGCCCTATATAAATGAAACCTAGATCCTCGAATAGACCGCCTGGTGTGAAAACGTCTTTGAAACCTTTTTCCACCTTTTTAAAAAAACTCTCCATAGCAGGCCCCACGATTGGGAACCATTTTAGAAAAGTGTAAAAGATCCTTTTCCAGTTCAGATAAAAATGGGAGCTGATGATATTATTCAGATAGTTGGAGATGGATCCGACATTCTTGGAGATCGACATATAATTGTCGTTTAACACCACGAGCAGATCTTTTTTAAGATGCCCTGCATGGTTCATCGCTTCCAGCGCCATTCCAGTGGCTATGGACGCATCCCCGATAATTGCTGCGACCGAGTAATCTTTTCCGGTTAGATCTCTTGCTACAGCTTCTCCTAAGCCTTGCGAAATAGAAGTGCCCGCGTGGCCAGTATTGTATAGATCGTAAACGGATTCTTCTCTTTTAGGAAATCCGGAAAGTCCTTTGAATTTCCGGACAGTGGAAAGTTTTTCTTTTCTGCCTGTGAGGATCTTATGGGGATAGGTTTGATGTCCTACATCCCAAATAAGTCTGTCTTTTGGAGTTTCAAAAACATAATGTAAAGCGACTGTGAGTTCCACAACTCCCAGGTTACTTGCGAAATGCCCTCCGATCCCGGAGAGAGTATCGATGATATAATTTCGGATCTCGGAACAGAGTTTAGGCAGTTCCTCGAGAGGCAGTTTTCTGAGATCCGCCGGAAGGCGGATCCCGTTCAATAACGAATCTTCCTGTTGCATGTATTCCGTCTTTAACGGTCATCAGGACTGCTCTACCGAATGCAAAGGTCTCCTCAGAAGTTTTAAGTCTTCTTCGTTCACTAAGTCGATCAGTTCGTAGATCCGAACAGGTTTGGTTTTACCCTTTACCTTTACTAGATCTAGTTCTCTGGCAATTACACGGTCCTTGACCTTTTCGTATGTATATTCCGAAATAATAATATTTGTGGCATATTCCTTGTTGGATCCTTCCAGACGAGATCCCAGGTTAATGGTATCTCCCATACAAGTATAGTCCATCCGGTGAGAACTTCCCATATTCCCCACGACAGCCGGCCCGGAATTTAATCCGATACCAATGTCCATCACAGGAAGGTCCCTTGCTTTCCATTCTTCCTTCAGGACTGCGAGCCTTCTCATCTGTGCGATGGAAGCCGCGCAAGCATAGTAAGCATGGTCTTCTAGGGGAACCGGAGCCCCCCAGAAAGCCATGATCGCATCCCCCATGTATTTATCAATCGTTCCCTTGAACTCGATAATGATCTCGGTCATTTCCGAAAGGTACTGGTTCAGGAACTGGACCAGTTCTTCCGGACCCATTTTTTCGGACATGGTGGTAAATCCGCGGATATCCGAGAAGAAAATGGTAATGTCTTTCTTGGATCCCCCTAAGTTCAGATTTTCCGGATTCTTGAGAAGCTCATCCACAACGTCTTTTGAAACGAATTTGGAGAATGTAGTGCGAATATATTTTACGTTCTCTTCTTCCGTTAAGATCTTATAGACGATGATCCCCACAAAAATGAAGAACTGTTCTACGATCACTGATGGGAATACGTGAACGATATTAAATTCTGAGAAATTGAATAATGTGACAACGCTGTATAAAAGTGCTATTCCAATGATGAATAAAAATCCCCAAGAGGTTTTCATTCTTGGCAGGATGAGTCCCACGATAAACGCCATGGAGAAGAAGATCAGGAAATTCCCAGCCAGCGGCATATCCCAGAGAAAGTCTTGGTTCAGGATGGTATTGATCGCATGGGCGTGGTGCTCAATTCCGGACATATCTCCGAATGGAGACAAGTGAGTATCTTTTGCGGCCCCTCTTCCTGTAGCGTAAAACATCGCCACGAGGAAAATATTATTATTCACCTGAGTGGCAGTCTCATTGTCCCAACCTTCGGATACTTCGAAGAACTCGGTAGTATTATAAGAATATAATCCTCCCGGGAAATTGATCTCCATCTGGCCATACTCGTCTATAGGAATAGTAACCTCTCGAGTAGAATTCGGCTTAGCCATAATGTCTTCGGTGACCATTTTTAAGGTCTTACGGTCGAAATAGCTGATATTCTTTTGAGGAATATTTTTGATCTTCACGTATTCGCCCATGACCACTTCTACGTCTTTTTGTATATTCACCCCGTAATAGTTACAAGCGATGACTAAGTCGATAGAAGGATAATACTCGTCTTCTCTTCCAGGGCCTGAACCTAGGATCTTGGCGACGATCGGCATTTTACGGTTTAGACCGGATTCATCTTTTTTGATATTCGCAAAACCTAAACCGGAAGATTTTTCGGCGACAGGCTCGATCGGAGATTGTGGGAATTTCAACCAGGAAAGGCCTGTTTGTTCGTCCTTTACATTCTCCAATTTGAATTTGCGAAGTATTTCGGTCCTCTTCTCTAAATTAATAATTGTGCTCTTGGATTCCAAACTGGTTTCCATCGGATAGTCAAACATTACCCGCGGGTTTCCGGAAAGAGCTTTAGCCATTTCGTCAGTTTGCCCTGGCTTATAGTCCAGGAAGAAAACGTCGAACATGAGATGGTTGGTAGAACTCGCGAATTTATCTATTATCTTTGCGTAATATTTCCAAGGAAGAGGCCATACCCCGCCCAGTTGATCCAATGTTTTGGTGGTGATCCCGATGATATTGATGTCCCTTCTTGCTTTTTCAGGAGGTTTCAATTGGATCTGTTCCAAATCTCCCTTGTCGGATTCCTTCTCTACTCTTGCGTCAGTTTGGTTACGAAGAACATTAAATCTCCAAGAGATTGAATTTTCTTCCAACTCGGAAACTGGAGTGAATGCAACATATAGATCGAACCAGACTAAGGATGCAAGGATTGCTAACCAAAGACTTCCTACAAACTGAGGATTCTTGGCAACCTTGCTAATCATCTTATAGAAGAAGTAAGAAGAAGAATATAGGAAAAGCGCACCTAATAGCAGAAGTTGAAGTGAATAATCCGCTTCGGAAAAAAACGCGTAATAAAAATGTGCCAGTATTCCGAGGGACGTTGTAACCCCGAAAATAATATCCAATAAGGTAAATTTCTGGGCTGGTTTGGAATCGCTCATTCTTTCCTCCGATCCGGAAGATTCTCTGAAAGCGGGACGGTTTCGTCAATTTTCTTCCAGGTTCAGGAAAGAAAATATCGACTAGGAAAAAGAGTTTTAGCTGTTTTTTCCTCTCAAAGAACCGGAAATCGATTGTGCATATTCTTCCAATTTCTTTCTGCAAAGACTAGGATTAGAACCATTCTCTTCTATGATCCTTTGCACCGCAGAACCTATGATGATCCCATCCGCGTACTGAGAAATTTCTTTCGCCTGATCCGGAGCGGAGATCCCAAATCCGGCGCTCACAGGAAGGGAAATAATTTCTTTAGTGATTTTGATCCTTTCTTCCAGATCGGCAGAGATGGATTTTCTTTCACCAGTCACTCCATAAGAAGTTACATAGTAGATAAATCCAGAAGCAAAGTCACGAATTCCCTTCATACGACTCAAAGGAGTCGCAGGAGTTACCAAATGGATCAGATCCACTCCTCTTCTTTTCAAGGAATTGAATAATTCGTCGGTTTCGGGGGTATCATACGGAAGATCTGGAATGATCATACCTTGTATACCCGCGATCTTTGCCTTCTCCGCAAACTTTTCAAAACCGTAATGAAAGATAGGATTGAAATACGTTAGATACACTAGGGGAATGTGAGGATGTAAAGAATGTATCTTCTCCGTGATTTCTAAAATTATATCCATGGAAAACGGATTTGCAAGAGCACGTTTGAATGCCTTTTGGATCACTGGCCCGTCCGCCACAGGATCGGAGAATGGGATCCCGAGTTCTAAAATATCGGCCCCACCTCTGATGAGAGCATCCGCCCAATCCACACATAGATCGTAGTTCGGATCTCCAAGAGAAATATAAGGAATGAATGCGCTTTTGGAATCTGAAAAAACGCTCTTGATCGCGCTCAAATCGAATCTCCTTGCATAAGACCAACGAGTCTCGCTACTTCTGCTACGTCCTTGTCTCCTCTTCCGGAAAGACAGATCAGAATGTCTTTTTTCTTTCCGAGTTCTTTTGCAAGATCCTTGGCAAATCGGAAAGCATGAGCAGTTTCTAATGCAGGGATGATACCTTCTACCCTACAAACTTCCATGAATGCGTCCAAGGCTCCCTGGTCGGAAACCGTTTCGTATTTTACTCTTCCGGAAGAATGTAAATAAGCATGTTCAGGTCCCACGCCTGGATAATCCAATCCGGCAGAAACGGAATGCGCCGGAACTACCTGCCCCCCATCGTCTTGGATAACGAGAGTCTTGGTCCCGTGTAAAAATCCCGTTTTACCAAAAAGCATAGTAGCGGAATGTTCTCCGGGAGAAGGTCCTCTTCCTCCGGCTTCCACACCGTATAGTTTTACTTTTTTATCATTTAGAAATCCGTAAAACATTCCCATCGCGTTTGAACCGCCGCCTACACAGGCGACAATAGCATCCGGAAGTTTATCGTTCTCTTTTTTAAACTGCTTTTTGGACTCTTCTCCAACCACTTTTTGGAAATCTCTAACGATGGTCGGAAAAGGATGAGGCCCGATCACCGAACCTACGATATAATGAGTATTAGAAACATTTAATGCCCAATCCCTCATCGCTTCGGAAGTAGCATCCTTTAAAGTTGCAGTCCCGGAAGAAACTCCGATCACCTTTGCACCAAGCATCTGCATACGGATCGCATTCAGTTTTTGACGGCGAAGATCTTCTTCTCCCATAAAAATGGCGGTTTCAAATTCGAATAATGCACCAACGGTTGCAGTTGCGACACCATGTTGCCCTGCTCCTGTTTCTGCGATGATCCTACGTTTGCCCATTGCCTTTGCGATAAGCGCTTGGCCAACCGTATTATTGATCTTATGAGCGCCGGTATGGTTCAGGTCTTCTCGCTTCAGCCAGATTTTAGCTCCACCCCAGGCCTTGGTTAGCTTCTCCGCATAGGTAAGAGGGGAAGGTCTTCCGATATAATTCCTTCTATAAAACTCCAGATCCTTTTGGAATTTTTTATTCTTACGGAGTTTATTGTAAGTATCTTCCAACTCGATCAGGGCTTCGGTCAGGATCTCAGGGGAATATCTTCCTCCAAAATCTCCGAAGTATCCTTCTTTTTCAGTGAAGCTGCGTTCTTTAGCCATGACAGTTTTTGAAGGGATTAGTCTCCCAACAACTCCTGGTATAATTCCTGACGTAGGTTTTCTACTCTTGTATTCAGATCGTCGAAGTCTGTGAATTTGAAAGTTTCATCCTTATCATATTTACGATTGTAGATGGAAATTTCTCCTGACTCGAAAAACTTTTTACCGACAGTGATCCGGATCGGGAAACCGATCAGTTCCGAATCCTTGAATTTAAATCCTGGTCCAAGATCTCTTTCGTCCCAGAAAACCTCAAAACCTTCGTTCTTTAGATTTTCGTAAAATTCTAATGCTTTTGCATCTTGCTCCTCACCTTTTGTGAGAGTCACAAGACCGATCTCGAAAGGAGCGATGCTGATCGGCCAGTAAATACCTTTATCGTCGTTACATTGTTCTATAACAGTGGCCATGGTACGATTCACACCGATACCGTAACATCCCATAGTAAGCGTTTTCGCCTTACCTTGTTGGTCCAATACTTGGATCTGGAAAGACTTGGTATATTTATCTCCAAGCTTAAAGATATGACCCACTTCTATTCCTTTTTCCGCCTTTAAGGTCTTTGCGCACGTAGGGCAAGGATCCCCTTCTCTCGCAAGTGCCACATCTGCGGTTTCGTATTGGATCTTGATCTCGGAAGAAGGAACATATCCTTGGATATGGAGATCTTCTTTTCCTCCACCAACCACATAGGCTCCATCTTTTTGGATAGAAGAATCCAAAATCATCTTAAACCCAGCCCCTACATCGGAAGGCCCGATAAATCCGGAAACTAAATTAGAATTTTTTAATTCAGGCTCTGGGATCATTTCCAAGTCTGACCATTTTAAAAAAGACTTAAGTTTGTGCTCATTCAGCTCCAGATCACCGCGTAGGAATACCAACAGTTTCTCTTTTCCATTTTGGAAAGCCACTGCCTTGATCGTATCCTGAGGACGAACATTTAGAAATGCAGCCACATCCTCGATGGATTTTTTGCCTGGAGTCGCCACTTCCTTTTTGTCCTTAGGACCTTTGGGAGAATCTTCGACTCTCGCAATAAAAGGAGTCTTTTCGCTATTAGAATTATAACCGCAGTCCCCACAAAGAAGAAGTGTTTCTTCTCCAATTGGAGAAACCACCATAAATTCTTCGGAAGCGGAACCTCCCATGCTCCCAGAATCCGCTTGGACCGGAATCGTTTTCAAACCACAACGTTGAAAAATTTTACGATAAGCGGTTCTCATGTCTTGATAAGTAGCGTCCAGAGATGTATCGTCCAGATGGAAAGAATATGCATCTTTCATAATAAACTCTCTAGAACGGATTACTCCGAACCTAGGACGGATCTCATCTCGGAACTTTGTGTGGATCTGATACACATTGATAGGCAGATCCTTGTATGATTTCAGAAGAGGTTTTATTAAATAAGAAAAAGATTCCTCATGAGTGGGACCGAGCGCATACCATTGGTCGTGACGATCTTTTACTCGCATCATTTCCGGCCCCATGGCGCTCCATCTTCCGGATTGTTCCCAAAACTCGGAAGGTGTCATGATCGGAAGTTCAAATTCCAATGCACCGGTTGCATCCATTTCTTCGCGGACTATACTCTCTATTTTTTTTAGGATTCTAAGTCCTAATGGTAGGAAAAAATAAAACCCTGAGCCCGATTTCCGGACTAGGCCTGCGCGTATCATTAGCCTATGGGAAGCGACTACCGCGTCCGAAGGATTTTCTTTTTCCGTAGGTACTAAATATTTAGATGCTCTCATGACTCTCGATTATCTTAAGAAATCGTGATAAGTCACATAGAGGCCCAAGGATAAAAGGAAGAAGAATCCCAATCTCAAAACTTGTTCTTGAACAGCCATCGGCAGAGGTCTACCGGCGATCGCCTCGTATGTGAAAAAAACGATATGTCCACCGTCGGCTACAGGAATCGGAAGTAAATTCATTATCATTAAAGCGATCGAAATAAATGCCACGAACTGAAAGTAAGAATAAAAACCGTCCTCTAAGAATTGAACGGAAACTTTGGCAAGTCCCACCGGACCGGAAACGCTGTCCTTTACCTTCAATCTTCCGGAAAAGATCATACCGAGTCCTCTCAGGTTATCGCTGATCATTTTTCCTACGTCTTTGCCCGATTGTAAAAATGCTTCGCCGAAGGAAAGTTTTCGGTCCATACTTTCCTCTTTTACATGCATCTTAGCAGTAAAACCCAAAAGACCGATTTGATAGAATCCGAGTGTAGTATCCCAGGTCTGGCCCTGGACTTCCAACTGAACTCTTTTGCCGATTTGAGATTGGACAGTTTTTTTGAAATCTTCTAGATCCGCAAAAGATCTCCCATCCATTTTTAAACTTAAAAGTTTGAGTTTGATCTCAGGATCATGGCTCCTAAGGCTAATAGTGCTGATAGGTATCTCCGGATATTTTCTATCTCGGATATCTTTTAATTCCACAACGAAAGCAGCAAGAGGTGTCATTTCCACTTCTGCCTTTTCTCTAGTCCAAGGATTCAGTAGCGGATAAGTCTTACGATCCACTTCTAATTTTACTTTTTCGTTTTGGAATTTCCCAAGAGTGCGTTGCAGTTCCGGAACAGTATGCACTTGGATCCCGTTAACAGATAAGATCCTGTCCCCATCATTCAGATAATCAAGGGCCCTGGATTCGATCGCTTCTTTGTTCAGTCTGGCTTCATGTAAAGCGAGCTCTCTGGGAGAAAGTTTTGGATCTAAAGCAGCCTTCCTTTCTCTCTGTTTTCTATATTCTGCCGCTTCTCCATTCGGATCTAAGAAGGAAAGTTTTTTCAAGAACCAATGACTGAGCATTGAACCATATCCGAAGTCTACTTGCACGAGCCTTTCTCCCGCGAAGTCTACTCCGATCTGAGGATCTGCAAAATGAAATTCTAGTTCTTTTCCATCTCTCTCTACTTTGAGCTGGATATCTTTTCCTCGAGCGAGTCCCAACTCTGATAATAATTCATATTTGGATTCTGTCTTAGTCCCGTTTACGGATACGATCTTGTCACCGCTCCTAAGTCCAGCTTGGTATCCGGAAGAATATTCGTACACTGCAGGCTCTATATAAATTTTAGTCCCGGCGGGAGAGTAACCGATCGCATACAGACCGAAGATGATAAAAAATCCAAGGATCAAATTGAATAATGGTCCGCCGAAAACCGGGATCATTCTTTTAAGTGGAGGAGTGGATAAAAATTCTCCTTTTTCTCCTTTCAATGTTCCACCTTCGTCTCCCTTGAATAGAACATAGCCACCTAACGGTATGCCTGTGACTTGAAAAGTGGTCTCACCAATTTTCTTTTTCCAAATCCCTTTGCCATAACCGATAGAGAAGATCCTGGCCTTCACACCCACGACCCAACCCATGATCAAATGGCCAAGCTCATGTATAAAAATACAAAGGGCCAACATGAAAACGATGCCTAAAATATCTGCTAACATAAATGCACTACCTTATCTTTAGGGAAATGGAAGGCCAATTCTCTAGCCTTTCTATCCGCTTCTTCGTATCCTTCCAAATCACCTGGAAACGTATTCGGGATTTTTTCCAAAACGTTCCGGATCAGAGTTGGGATCTCCGTAAAAAGAATTTTGCCTTGTAAGAATAATTCCACAGCCACTTCGTTCGAAGCATTAAAAATAGAAGGAGAAGTCCCGCCTGCCCTTCCAGCTTCGTATGCCAAAGCCAAACCTGGATATCTTTCCAGATCCGGTTCCAAAAACTCCAGATTCCCCCAAGAAGTGGCAGGATGAGATCTAAGGACTTTCGGAACCACATTAGGATAATATAATGAATGCGCCACAGGAAAGATCATATCAGGATAAGAAGCGTATACAAAACTCGCTCCGTCCTTGGTTTCCACAAGACCGTGGGCTACACTTTGGGGATGGATGACTACTCCGATCTTATCGTAAGAAAATCCGAAAAGAAAATGGGCCTCTATGACTTCCAAGCCCTTATTGATCATTCCTGCGGAATCGATCGTGATCTTAGGCCCCATATTCCAAGTTGGGTGTTTTAATGCCTGTTCAATAGTTACTTTAGGAAGATCTTCTACTGGAAGTTTACGAAAAGGTCCTCCGGAAGCGGTCAGAACTATCCTTTCCAGTGAGTCCTTCTTCATATTTTCCAAAAGTTGGAAGAGCGCATTGTGTTCCGAGTCTACAGGAACCAAATAAGATTTAGAGTTTTCTAATAAACTTCTGATATAGGGTCCGCAGCTTACTAGTGTTTCCTTGTTCGCGATCCCTATCTTTTTTCCGGCACGAATTGCCGCGATAGTAGGACGTATCCCGCTTGCACCTACGACTGCAGTTACAACAGTTTCTGTCTCCGGATCCTGGACGATCTCTTCCAAACTTTTGGATCCGTACAATATATTTGTATTACCGATCTTATTTCCGAGTACGGCTCTATCCGCAGTATCGGAACTGATGCATAGAATATCCGGTTGGAATTCCTTCGCGATAGATTCCGCTTTTTGCAAATTGGAATGAACACTAAAGGACGTTAACCGAAACTCTTCCGGAAATTGGCGGAGTATTTTGAGAGTAGACTCTCCTACCGATCCGGAGGCACCCAGTATAGAGACGCCTCTTTTCATATTGTTATTAGACCGGAAATCCCAGGGCGAGCTTTATCTGGAGATAAAAATAAAGGATAGGTACCGTTAAAAGTAAAGCGTCTGCCCTGTCCAAAATCCCCCCATGACCCGGGATCAAATTCCCAGAGTCCTTCACTTTAGCATCCCTTTTCATGGCGGATTCCAATAGGTCTCCTACGGTCCCAACCAAAGACAGAATTAAAGAAATTAAGAATACTTCTGCGCCGGAAACTAAAGGTGCAACACCTGTGCTTCTTTCCCAAAGAATGTTCAGTACGAATACCGAAACCATTGCAATGATGACCCCGGAAACATAACCTTCCCAGGTCTTTTTCGGAGAGATTGCAAGTCCTGCTGGATTTCTACCGAACCAACGTCCGCCGAAATATCCTCCTACATCTGTAAGGAATGTAGCTACTGAAACTAAGAACACATAGTAGATCCCTTCGTTCATTCCTAAAAGAAGAAGTAAATGTCCGAGTGGAATCGCGGCGTAAACCACTCCTAAGATAGTGGAACTAACGGAGAAGATCGCACCATCCAGAGGCCTTCTCAAAATTTGAAGAAGGAAACTGAATAGGAAAAGTAATACAAACGAGAATGTTACCGCGTCGAAACTAGGCACAAATAATTTGAAATGTGTTTGGAAGAAAATAGGTGGCTCGAACTTGTTCTGGGAAGCTACAAATCTAAAATAATAGATTAATAATATTATAATAAAGAAGAATATCCCGGTTCCTTTGAAAGGTCTTCCGTCTTGGCCTCTATCAGAAAGCCTATAAAACTCCGTCAGACCTATCACGCCCGCTACGATCAGAATACCCAAAGTTTGCAGATAATAAAAATCCCTGTAAAAGATCATGAACAGGTATAGTGCAACGAGCACAGCCGCGGAAAGGATCCTTTTTGTAGTTTCACCCATTCTCTAAACCTCCGAATTTTCGGGTCCTTCCCCGGAACCAATCCAGCGCTTCTCTCAGATCTTTGTCTCCGAAATCAGGCCAAAGATTTTCCGTAAAAAAAAGTTCCGCATAAGCGGATTGCCATAGAAGGAAATTGGATAATCTCCTCTCACCAGCGGTTCTAATCAATAAATCTACCGCCGGAAGGGGGTACGTATACAAATATTTTTCGAGTTCTTTCGTGCTGATCGGTTTTTGGATGGAGATGGACTTCTTCTTTCTTTCTTCCGCTAATCTGGAAAACGCGTTTAAAATCTCTTCCTGGGACCCGTAATTTAAACAAAAGTTCACCGTTAATTTGCGATTTTTGCGGGTGATCTCCGCAGCATGATCGATTTTAGATAAAACCACTGGACTCAGCTTTTTTCTAGAACCGGAATGTAATATCCTGATACCTTTGGAGTGTATCTTGTCCAAACGGGAATCTATAAATTCGACCAATAGATTGAATATGGATCTGATCTCAGTGATCGGACGTTTCCAGTTTTCAGTAGAGAATGCATACAGAGACACTACTTCTAAACCCAGTTCTAAACTGGAATCCAGCAAACGATCTATGGCGTCTGCTCCTGCTCTATGTCCTTCGGATCTGGAAAGTCCTTTTGATGTCGCCCATCTTCCGTTCCCATCCATGATGACGGCCACGTGACGGGGAATTTTCTTTTTGGAAGAAGCCAAACTTAGACCGTAGTGATTTCCTTCTCTTTTTCAGCGGTAACTGCGGATATTTTCTCTATATAAGAATCCGTAATTTTTTGCACCTGGTCTTGCAGAGTTTTCAATTCGTCCTGGGAAATTCCTTCGGAATGTTTTTTAAGATCTTCCATCGCATCCCTGCGGATGTTTCTGACAGCAACCTTCTTCTCTTCCGATTTGGATTTGACCACTTTTGCCAATTCTTTACGTCTTTCGCCGGTGAGTTCTGGGATGATAATACGAATAACTACCCCGTCGTTCGTAGGTTGTAGTCCTAGTCCCGAAGCTTGGATCGCTTTTTCAATATCCTTCATGATCCCTTTATCATAAGGAGAAACTACCAGAAGTCTAGGCTCCGGAGCGGAGATATTTCCCAACTGATTGATGGGTGTAGGAGCTCCATAATACTCCACTCTAAGATCTTCGATCAATGCCGGGTTGGCCCTGCCAGTCCGGACTCCCGCAAAATCCTTTTTAAGGAGTTCCACGGTTTTATCCATCTTGGACTTCATTGCGTTGATTAATTCTTCATTCGCCATCGATCCGAATATCCTCCGAGTTGGAAATTAGGGTACCTATTTTTTTGTCCCCGAGAACCAAATCTTTTAAATTGCCCCGCTTAAAAATGTCAAATACGATTATTGACATATTGTTTTCCATGCAGAGGCTGAGGGCAGTGGAATCCATAACTTTCAATCTACGTTTGATGGATTCCATAAAGGAAATATGAGTATATCTTTTAGCGCTAGGATCTTTTTTAGGATCCGCTTCATAAACCCCATCCACCTTAGTGGCTTTTAGGATCACTTCGCATCCCACTTCTACCGCTCTTAAACTTGCTGCGGTATCCGTTGTAAAATAAGGGTTACCGATCCCGCCTGCAAAGATCACGATCCTTTTCTTTTCCAAGTGTCGGACCGCTCTGCGGCGAATATAACTTTCTGCGATGGAATGGATATCGATTGCGGATTGAACCCTAGTATAGAGTCCTTTTTTCTCGCAGGCATCTTGTAGAGCCAGTGCGTTTTGGATGGTAGCAAGCATCCCCATATAATCTGCGGTTGCTTGGTCCATTCCTACTTTAGCGAGATTTGCTCCTCGGATCAGGTTTCCCCCTCCGACTACTAGAGCGATCTCTACTCCTAAAGAATGAACTTCTTTGATTTCTTCGGCGAGAGAATGAGCTTTATTGCTGTCGATCCCAAACTCGCCCTCTCCGGCAAGAGCCTCGCCGGAGAGTTTAATCAAGATTCGCTTGTACTTAGAAGTTTCCTGAGACAAGGTTTATGCGCCGCCTACCTGGAAACGGGCAAAACGAGCTACGGTGATGTTTTCACCGAACTTCGCGATGGATTCCTTAACCAGATCGTCAACGGTTTTAGCGTTATCCTTGATGAAGGCTTGGTTCAAAAGGCATACTTCAGAGTAATACTTTTTGATCTTTCCAGGAATGATCTTTTCGATCTGCTCCGGTTTTTTACCTTCTTCTTTCAATTGAGCTTCAAGAACCTTGGTTTCACGCTCGATGTCTTCCGCAGGAACTTGATCTTCGCTTACATAAAGCGGAGACATTGCCGCGATCTGTAGACAAATTTCTTTTCCTAAAGCTTCGAAAGCCTCGTTACGCGCAACGAAGTCAGTCTCTGAGTTCAATTCTAAAAGAACTCCGATCTTTCCGTCTCCATGAATATAAGAAACGGTTCTTCCTTCTTTGGTCATACGGCCCGCTTTTTTCGCAGCCTTAGCGATTCCCTTTTCACGCAGCCAATCCGCGGATTTGTCTAGATCGTTATTATTCTCTTGAAGAGCTTTTTTACAATCCATCAATCCCGCACCGGTGCGGTCTCTTAATTCCTTAATAAGGTCGGTAGTAGATGCTGACATTCTCTTCCCTCTTACTCGCCTTTATCGATCTCAATAGTCGCAGCAGGCTCAGCGGCAGCTGGCTCAGTTGCTGCAGGAGTTGGAGCAGCAGCAGCGTCTTCTTTCTTAGGGCTGACAGGATCCTCGTCCATGATGAACTTACCACTTTCGTCGTATTCACCTTGATATTCCAGAGCAAGTGCTTCTGAATCCAGATCTTCGCTGAAACGAGGTTGTTCTACAACTCCTCCAGTTCCTTCGATCACCGCGTTAGACATGGTTTCGAGGAATAAGGAGATCGCGCGGATCGCGTCGTCGTTACCTGGGATTGGATAGTCGATCAATTCAGGATCACAGTTGGTATCTACAACTGCGAAAATTTTAAGACCAAGTTTACGAGCTTCTTTTACAGCGATCTCTTCTTTCTTAGGATCGATCACGAAAAGAACTTCGGGAATGCTGGTCATGTCCTTGATCCCACCCAATGTTTTGCGGAGTTTGTCCAACTCTCTGCGAAGAGATAAAACTTCTTTTTTAGTTTTTACTTCTTTTTCGAAGGTGTTATCTGTTTCCATCCCCTCTAGTTTTTTCAAACGAGCGATGGATTTTTTTACAGTATTCCAATTGGTTAAAAGTCCGCCCGGCCAGCGGTTATTGATGAAGAACATGCTGCAACGGATAGCTTCTCTTTCGATAGCTCCTCTCGCTTGCTTTTTAGTTCCTACGAATAGGACTTTTTTTCCTTCGGAAGTAACCTTCTTTAATGCGTCGTAAGCTTCTTTAGCTTTTTGAACGGTTTTTTGAAGGTCGATGATATGGATCCCGTTTCTTGCAGTGAAGACATAGGGAGCCATTTTCGGATTCCATTTTCTTGTCTGGTGACCGAAGTGTACTCCGGTCTCCAGTAAATTCTTCATGGAAATTACTGACATGAGTTGTTTACCCCTTTTTTAGTACGAAGAACAATGTCGCCACAAGTCCAAGAAGACTTGCAGGGGTAACTTGTGCTTCGACTTTAATTACGTAAAGTTCCAGCCGAACCGGTTCTTGTAAGAGGTAGGCGGAGAGGATATGGACCCCAAAAACGTTGTCGATGATTACTCCGACTACGGCTCCGGCCAAGGTTCCTAATAAGATGGCTAATGCGATTTTTGCCGCTTTTCCGCCGTCCATAGGTCGTTTCGGGCTGGCTGATACCAATGTTCCAGGTTGGACCGAGGGGTCAATCCTTATTAGGTAGGATCATCTCGCAGTTGCCTTCGAAGATCACTCCGTCCGCGATCTGCAGCTTGGCGGTCTTGATGTTTCCGTTTACCTTTCCGCTCGGAAGCATTTCTAACCTTTGGGTAGCGATTACATTGCCTGTGATCTCTCCCCCGACGATTACTGTTCCGGCCTTGATATTGGCCCTGACCTTGGCTCCTTCGCTAACTAATAGAAATCCTTCGGATTCTATTTCTCCTTGGAACTCACCTGAGATCTCCAAGGGTTTTTTGAAGTTCAGGATCCCTGAAAAATGGGTTTCTCTTCCTAAAACAGTGGAAATAGTCCCGAATTCGGTTACAGTGCGGCTGGGTTTGGATGCGGTTGCGGCTTTTTTTGACATGATACCAGATTATTTCGTTTTCATCTCGAAAACCCCATCCCAGTCTTCTGGAGGAGGATTCGCGATAAATGCTTCGCAGCGTCCTATATATTTTTTAGAAGGCCCGTCGTTCGGAGTGATCTCTACTGCTTTTTTGAAAAGCTCCCAAGCTTCCTTGAACTTTCTATTCTTGTACAGTGCGAGACCTTCGTCGTACAATTTCAGAGTTTGTTTAAGAGACTCGGTGACCATTTTAGCTCACTCCTTATAGAGAACGACAACTGCAGTGGAATAATTTTCCGCATGGCTGATGGATACGGAAACACCGCTATAGCCTTTCTCGAGGAACAATTCTTTCGATTTTCCGTGAAGTACCAATTCTTTTTTTCCGAATTCTTTCCCGAAAAGTTCGATTTCTCTCATATCTAGGATCACTTTATGCCCGGGCTCTATGGCCTTGATGAATGCTTCTTTTACACAAAATCTTCCGCTGAGATGAGGAACAGGATCTTTTCTCCCCGAACAGTATGCGATCTCCGTTTCGGAAAATACTCGTTTCAGAAATCTTTCTCCGTGCCTATCGAGTAAGTCTCTGATCCTGGAATTTTCTACTATATCATTCCCTACGGTGATCTTCATTCTTCCTCAGGCTCCGGCAGAGGTTCTTCCGAACCCGGATCCGAGTTTCCATCTCCCCCATCTTCACTTCCGGTTCCACCTGAACCTATATCGGGACGGACCCTATACAGAATGGAAATTCGATCAGGGAAAACTCCCTGGATCTCAACGGATTTTAAACTAGGCGCTTTTTCCAAACGGACTTTCGCGACCACAGGTTTACCATCCGGAAGGATCTTTTTGGTTTTGGGATCGTATTTATGAGAACATACTACACTTGCACTCAGGCCTTTGATGATCTGGATACTTCGCAAAGGAGTTCTGGATTGTAGTTTTACGGAAACTTCCTGCTCTGAAAATTCAGCTTCCAGATTTTTATCCAAGGTCTGGCATTTTACTGGAACACCTAGGACTATACTTTCTCCAGGAGTAGAAGAATCTGCTACGATATTCACTGTTACCGAAACTTCTTTTATATTGTCCCTGAATCTCAAACCCGCAGGAAGATCTGGAACCTTAAATTTCTGAGTGAATGTTTTGGTCTTATCTTTCAGGGAGATAGAAGGAAGACTAACCAAGCGTCCCACCTTATCGAACTCTGAAGGATTTCCCACAACGACAAGACTAGTGGGAGAAACGAAATGAGAAGACTTGATATAGTCCTTAGGAGGGTCTCCTTGGAATTTAGGTTCAAGCACAAGAGTCCTACTTACATTGGACTCTACAATGATCCTGACCTTCTCCTTTCCTGGAATTTTAGAAATTCTTAAACCTGGAGTTGTTCCCCCAAACCGGACCACATTTACGATATTCTCCCCCGGATGAAGATCAGTAGGAGAAATATATGCTTTTAAGGAAGGAGTGTAGAAGTTTACGTAATCTCTCACACCCTCTACCTTAACGGGAAAGGTAGTGTCAGATCCCTTTGCGATGATGAGACCGCCGCTAAGTTTAGGATATTCTATCTTGATGTTTACTTCTCTTACGAGAATTTTAGAATTTTGTAAATTGATATAGAATAATGTGGCAAGGATGACTGATCCTAATTTTGCCTGCCAGTTGTTCAGAAGGGCCTTAATCATTCGACTCCCCTGTTTCTTCCAATTCAAACTTCTTATCCGGATTTCCCGGTCCGGCTTTCTTTTCGTGAAGGATTGTATTCAAAAGATTTTTTAATTCGATCGGTTTGACCGGATGGATCATTTCCCCGTCATGACAGACTGAAATTTCTCCGGTCTCTTCGGAAGTTACTACAATGACTGCATCTGATTCTTCTGCGATCCCGAGTGCTGCCCTATGCCTTGCGCCCATACGTGCATCGTCCAAATTTGTGGCCATCGGCAAGAATGCACCCGCACATGCGATACGGTTCTGTTCTATAATGACTGCACCGTCATGGAGCGCAGTATTCTTTTTGAATATGGTAAGAAGAAGGCTCGTAGAAAGAATTGCATCCAACTGGACCGCCTGCTCCGCGATATCCTTTAGACTATGCTCCCGCACAATTGCAATTAGGGAACCAGTTTTGTTTTTAGCCATGATCTTGGAGGCTTCTACAATTTCATCCAGGTCTGTGGCGGTTTTTAAAAGGAAAGGTCGGAATAATCTTAGCCTTGCCATATCACCGGTGATCTTACGAAGTTCCGGCTGTAGAAGTACTATGATCGCAAACACAAGTGCAGGACGGATATTATCAATGATCCAATCCAAAAGTTCGAAGTTCAGGGTCTGGGCAAAGATCCCGAGCACCCAGATCAAACCGATCCCCAAAAGAAGCTGGACCCCTCTTGTTCTACGGATGGTGGAATAAAATTGATAAATTAAAAAACTAACGATCAGAATATCCAGGATCATCACGATCCCGAACTTA
This sequence comes from Leptospira johnsonii, assembly GCF_003112675.1. Classification (NCBI taxonomy): domain Bacteria; kingdom Pseudomonadati; phylum Spirochaetota; class Leptospiria; order Leptospirales; family Leptospiraceae; genus Leptospira; species Leptospira johnsonii. Next base: position 49,863 of record NZ_BFAY01000010.1, read on the forward strand.
TCACTTTGGAATAAACTGATGTTTTTTAAAAAATCCATTCCAAGAACCTTATAACCCTAATACGGAAAACATATCGTAGAGGCCTTTTTCTCTTCCGATCAAAAATTCGGCGGCTTTTACGGAACCAACTGCAAATGTTTTTCTATCCTGGGCCTTATGGGAAATTTCCACCCTTTCTTCCGGAGTAAAAAAATAAACAGTATGATCTCCGATCACTTCTCCCGCTCTGAAAGTATGGATCCCTATTTCTTTAGGATCTCTTTCCGGAAGAATTCCATTGCGGCCATGTACAATATTTGACTCTGTCCTGGAAAGAGTTTCTAAAAGGATCGCTTTTAGTTTTTCCGCTGTTCCGGAAGGAGCATCCTTTTTATGACGATGATGAATGTCTTGGATCTCAATATCCGCAAGATCTCCCATCACTTTCGCGGCGATCTCGGTCAGTTTAAAAAGAAGATTCACCCCGATGGACATATTAGGAGAATACACAATCGGGATCGTTTTTGAAGTTTCTTTTAATAATTCCTTATGAGTTTCCGTAAGACCAGTCGTGCCGACCACAACTGGTTTTTTGAATTCTTTGCAGGTGGATAGAACGTCCGACAAAACTTCTCTGATAGAAAAATCGATCACTGTATCCGATTCGGAAATGGATTTGGAAAGATCGTCAGAAAACAAAATTTCATTTTGTTTGAGTCCGGAATGTAAACCGGAATCCAAACCCAAATAAACGGAACCTTTACCTACTACCGCAGCAGAAAGTTCCGAAATTTTAGATTGGGAAAGAACTTGGATAATAGCCTTCCCCATTCTTCCCGAGGCACCAATGACTGCGACACGATTCTTGCGGGCCAAATCGAATTCCTTATTTATAACCTTTTGCTAAGAGATCGGAAACCGTTTTTTTCAAACGATCCGCTCCTGGACCTGCACTCAAAGAAGTCAGAGGAAGACGTATCTCAGCCGAGCAAAATCCGTTCCAACTCATGACTGCTTTGATCGGAATAGGATTGGTTTCTATAAATGCCAAAGCGAATAGTTCCAAGAAATCATAATGGATCTTTTGAGCACTAGCCACGTCCCCTTTTTGGAAAGATTCCACGAGCTTCACTAAACTTTCAGGGAATAAATTCGAGATCACGGACACCACGCCCTTTCCACCTAAAGAAAGAAGAGGAAGTGTCAGGTTATCGTCCCCGGAAAGAACAGTCATCTTGTCTCCTACCAGAGAGATTAATTTGGACATTTGCCCTAAGTCTCCTGTAGCTTCTTTCATGGATCTGATCTTAGGATGTTCCGAAAGACGAAGAACGGTTTCCGGTAATAAATTTACAGAAGTTCTACCCGGAATATTGTACAACATCACAGGAACGGAAGAATGATCCGCGATCTCTTTGAAGTGAAGATACAAACCCTCTTGGGTAGGTTTATTATAATACGGATTGACTTGTAGTATGCCGTCCACTCCGTCCTTGCAAGCAGCTTCGGTCAGTTCCACGGCCTCTCTTGTAGAGTTGGAACCGGTTCCCGCCACCACCAAAATCCGCTTTTTGACATGTTTCACGGTTTCGCGGATCAGTTCCGCGTGTTCTTCGTGGGAAAGAGTGGGAGATTCGCCAGTGGTACCGCAGGGCACCACTCCGCTTACCCTCGCTTGGATCTGTTTATCCAAAAGAGAAAAATAGGAGTCATAATCTATTTTCCCGTTCCGGAATGGGGTAATAATGGCAGTAAATACGCCTTGAAACATAATATATAAATTCCTGATCCCTGGGCGATTTGGCAACCGTTTAATAGTGACTGCGGATCTGATCCATTCTCCAACTGAGGTAAATTAATACCCCCATTTCTAAAAAGCCGGACCAAACGAATGTGGAAGGAATTCCGATCCGGTCCGAGAAAAATCCGGATAATATCCCTGAGAATGCAGGCACTAAAAGAAAAACCAGACTATAGAGAGAAAGTATCCTTCCCCGGATATGATTTTCCGTATTTTGTTGGATACCAGCCGGGATAAGAGTGATGATCACACCGGTCATAAACCCGAACACGAAAAAGCAAATCACAGTCAGCACCAAACTTTCCGCAAGAAAAGGGATCAGTGAAAATAGAAAACAACTGAAGAGTGCAGATCCGAATAGAATATGCCCCTTCTTCTTTAAGCCATGAAGAAGAAATGTTACTCCTCCTCCTATCACAAGCCCAATCCCAAGAGCAGAAAGTAACGCTCCTCTCATCGACTCGCTTAATCCCATGATTTCCTTAGCATATTTAGGAAGAAGGACCTGGACCGGACCGACTAACAGAACCACTGCGCCCATGAGCAACAGGAACTGAGAGACTAACGGCGAATTTTTTAAGTAAGCAACCAACTCGGAGATCCCAGGTCCGGAAGAAGTTTGACTTCTTTCTCTCATCTGGACCGGGATCAAGACTAAAAAGAAAACGCTTAGAACGTAAGCGGAACCTATACCAATAAAAACGTATTTAAAGGAGAAGTATTCCTTAAAATACCCTGCCACCAAAGGAGCAAGACCATATCCAAAAAGTACAAGAGTGTTCAACCAAACACTATGTTTTCCTATTTTAGAATGTTCTAATAGATCTCCCAAGATCGCAAATCTTCCAGGCATTACAAAGGAAAGTCCGATCCCGGAAAGAACGGAAGACACAAGAAGAAGATACGGTTTTCCGGGAGAGATCCAACCCAAATGTAATGCCAATGCAGCGAATCCGGAACCGCATGCCATGGAAATCTGTGCCGCTGCAAGAAGCCATTTTCTGGAATATTTATCCAATAATCTTCCTGCGGTGAAACTTAAAAACAGCAGAGGAAAACATACGAAGAAGAAAACCCATCCGGAAAATGTATCCGAATCGGAAATACTTTGGGAAAGAATAATGGCGGTATAATTGAACATATTTCCCGCGAGTAGACCCAGGATAGAAGAAAGATAATAGAAAAGAATCACGTAAGAAGATTGTAAAAAATCAACTGCCCCGGCAAGCCTAATCTGTGCCTTTGCCTGAGATAAAATTCGCTCAAATATCGACTTTCGACGTGTTGTTCCAAAGATGAAGTTATTCAAAATTGAGATCCTGGTCACTGGCCTTCTTCTTTTTGCCTGCGGAGAAGAGCCAAAAGATATCCCGAATTCATTCCTTTTTCCTATATTACAAAATATTGACGTAACTCCAGGAACAAACCTCGCTCAAGTAAGCTTCGATACGTTTTCAGCAGACAATCAATTGATCACTTCCTGTGATGTGGACAATTCTTCCGGACAAGGCATAAATGTTGACCTTCCGGATGTATTCCCTTCCAACTATGTGATTAAGATTGAAACCGTACCTTCCGCTTCTCCTTTTACTTTTCCTGTGAATGGGGACTTGGATCTTTATCTAGGTTCCTCTCATAAACCGGATGATCCTACAAACTGCGTGCTGACCAGAACTTCCAATACCATCTTTCGATATTCAGCGACACTCTCGACTAACTGTACCGTGATGGGCCATACTCTTAGCCGTTTGGTGATTGATTGCATTCCTAACTAAACTCGTTCTGTGGAAATTTGCCCTTAAGTGGCAGATCCAAGAAACGAACAGTGTTAAAGACCACTCGGCCTGCCATTGGGTCACCTATATGAGGGATATTCCAAGTATATTACAAAAATTTAATTCTATATCAAACGTTAAATTCTAACAGCGTTCAGTTGGAGTTCCTTCATTGTAATATTACGAATGTTCAATATAGAAAAAATTATTTTCCATTTGGAAATTGACTTCATAGTTCCCTGTTCCACGCTTTGGCTCGAAGAGAATATAGAAATCTACTTCAATAGAGAGTGGAGTTAATTTAAAAATGAACATTCGAAACATTTGGAAAATCCTTAGCGGGACTTTCCTAATCGTGGGGGCTTCTACGCTTTCGGCACAAAGCCAAGCCCAGATGTTTTCCAGACCCGGAGTAATCGGCGATTCCTTAAGCCAGGGTTTTTATGGCGCAACCGTCGAAGAAAAAACTCAAAACTGGGCTTATCCGGTTTTAGTTTCCAAACAAGCTGGCTCTAACGTTTCGTATAACGTGTTAAAAGGGCCTTACTTAAATTTCGAAGACGTGCTCAAAGGTGATTGTGGGGTATTCTGCATTGCTGCTTCCATTATTGGAGGAAACGGATCTACTGTTGGACTTCCAACACATGCAGGGATCACCGGCGCGGATTACACTACGGTTTTACAAACTTCCGGTCAGTGTGAAAATGTCAATGCCACTACTTGGGCCAAGGACTGGTATTGGGAAACTTGGTACTGGTATACTTATCGCTGGGTGCAAGTCCCAGATTGCCAATCTCCGGACAAATTCCATCAATTTGGTTTAAGAAGTTCCGGAACACAAATGCAAGTAATGCAAGCTGTAAAGCCTAGCTTCTTATTTGGGACCGCGGCTGCGAACCATGTTCTTTGTACGGCATTGAGTACTTCTACAGATTGTTTAGACCAAGCAAGATTTCTGAGAGATATCCGTTCTACCATGTCGAAAATGGCCGCAATCGGATCAATCAAGGGTGGAGTTCTGTTCACTGTGCCAAACGTAACTTCTATTGCGTTTTTGGAAAACTACAACGATCCTCAAGGAAGAGTAAACTATTCGGGTTTAAAGGCATTCTTCCGTTCTTCAGTTTCCGATCCCTCTCAAGTTTTGGATAAGAACGAAGTGAACACTATCACAAACTTCTTAACTTCCATAAACAACGAAATGAAGGCTCAAGCTGTTGCGATGGGATTCGCATTAGCAGATCTTAAAGTTCTTTTTGATGATCTGAAAGAGAATGGCCGTTTGATCAAAAGTCCCTCCGGTTATAGCCCAGGTTATGCAAAAGCAAACTGGCCACTTCCTGGTCAGCCTGGTATATTCGGATTGGACGGAGTGCATCCGAATATGTACGGTCATGCGGTTTTTGCAAACGAACTGATCAAAGCGATCAATTCCAAATACGGTTATTCAATTCCTCAAGTAAGCGAATACACCGCTTGGTATTACGATTCCTTAAATCGTAATCCGGTCGACCTGAAAAAATTCCTGACGGACACTCTGTTCGGTCAGTTTATTTCTTGGGTCATCGGAATTTTCGTTTAAAATTTCGAAAACATTTCCCGCTCACTCAGGGCGGGAAATAATCTAAATTCAATTTTTCTAATTTAAGTTTCCTATTTTATCATCATGCAATTCTTTCGTTCTTATTGGCCCTGGATCTCAGGCGCAATCATTCTTATTATTTGTATTCTATTTATCTTTTGGCCGGAAAGAAAAACGAATTCTCCTAGTTTAGGAGAAGAGGCTTCGGAAGTCGTAGATCGAAAATACGGTAGCGGCAGCTTGGAATTTCCGGATGCTCCCCACCCTTTCGAAGAAGATCCCGATTTAGAAGGTCCAGCCAAAAGACTTTGGCCTGCCGCTTTTAGAGAAAAGAAATCGGAAGAAGAAAGAGAAAAGATCAGAGAAGAATGGGTCGATTTTGCCGCAAGATATCCTCGTAATATTTATATTCCAAGCGAATTTCGCCCTCAGCTCACTTCTGAAGATGAGAAAAAAGCAAGAGAACAACTAGATAAAGTCACTTCTGCAGAATCTAAGTTTGCATTATCTAAAAATGCAGGAAGATACGCCCAACCTGGATCCGTCCCGACTCGTCCGAGCGATCCGAATGTAACTCCTGAAGAACAGAAAGCTTATTTTTCTTATAAAATTTCCGAATTAGAGTCCAGGATACAATTGGTCCAATATGCAATCCAACAAGGCAGGATGGACGCCTCTCAGATCCCTCAGGCAAATTCAGATATTGCGTCTTGGCAGAAAGAATTGCAGCAATTAAGACAAGTTTCCGAATCGGTCCATAGATAATATTTATGAAGTTTAAATTATATTCTGTTTTTATGATATTCCTTATAGTCTCCATGGGAGGGGTAGTCGTTTTCGGTTTGACTCTTGGATGTTTCGGCCCTCCTCGGCCGGACCTTTTACCGGAAATCCAGGAAGAAGAAGGTCCTAGTTTAGAACAATTGGCATCCGATCTAAAAAGTCAAAATCCAAGAACGAGAGCCCAGGCAATTTTGGAATTAGCTTCCAGAAACGAAAAAAAATTCATCCCAATTGCTCGGGAATGGATGAGATCCTCAGAAGAGATCACAAAAGGTCCCGCAATCTTGGCTTTGGGGATCTGGAAGGATAGATCTTCTCTTCCTGAAATATTAAATTTTTTAGATCCAAAATCGGGTATCGATCTAGGGACTATTTTAGAATCCATATCAAGAATGGAAGATCCTCAGGCAGGAAACCGTGTAGCTGCCCTTTTAAATCATGAAGACGCGAGCATCCGATTATTGGCAGTGGACACCTTGGTTCGGATCGATGCAAGGCAATCCGGAAAGATCATCTTAGCCTCGGCTAAATCCAATAAGGATCCAGACAAAGCCAAAACATTCGCAATGGCATTAGGAAAATTGAATATTGCCGAAGCGGAAGATTATCTTACTGACATAGCTTCACATTCGGAGCCTGGACCTACTTTAGCGGCTTCATACTTAGCCTTAGGAAAGATCCGAAGCAAAAAGTCGATTCAACTTTTAGTAAAAGCTTTGCAGTCGGATTTTGATAAGGGAAGGGAAAATTCTTCCATTGCTCTCATAGAGATCAAAGATCCTAAAATTTTACCTTTAGTCCTTCCTATTTTGGAAAACCAAGATAGAGAAATCCGATACAGAGCGGCTGACGTTCTGATCGGAGTCACCAATCCTAGTTTTTCTTCCCGAATTTTAGAAGTTTTGGTCAAAGGTAAAAATTTAGCTAAAGCGCCGGCTTCTCATGTTTTAGGTCGTATCAAATTCTACAAAGCAAGAGAAGAGATTGAAAAAGCATTATTAGACCCTAATATTCCGGACAGAGAGATTATCGCTCAGTCATTGGGATACATTGGCGATAAAAAAAGTATTCCAGTCCTTGTTAAAATCCTGAAAGAAGATCAAACAGAGGCAAAATATGGAGCCGTTTGGTCACTAGGTGCAATAGGTTCTGAAGAAGCTCTACCTTATGTAGAAGAGGCTTGCAAATCCAGCGACCAAAAACTTGCCAAGATCGCTTCCGAAAGTTTAGGAATGATCGCTTCTCCTAAATCCTTGTCTCTTTTAGATAAAAAAACGGAAGATTTTCCGGATTTAGCTCCTATCACGCTTGCCGCAGTCACTTCTATCCCAGGAGAGGAATCTCGAAAAATTTTGGAAAAATATGCAGAAAGTGAGAATATCAATCTCCACCAGGTAGCTGTCTCTCAGTTAGGAGCTAAAAAAGATCCAGCAAGTGTGCCGGTTCTAATTCGATTACTTCAAGAGAATTCGACATCTCGAAATAGAAAGTTGATCGTTTCCGCTTTAAAATCGGTTACTGGATTGAAATTCGCTTCTAAAAACGAATGGGTTAATTGGTATATATTAAATTTTTCTAAAAAACATCCGTAAGTTTCAAAAGAATTGGATGTTTCGGATCTATCACCAGCGCTTTTTCGGCGAATTTTTTGGCTTCTTCCGTTTGGTTTAAGTTTTTATAAATATCCGCTAAGTTGATCAAATTATTCAGATATTTCTGGTCCAATTTGTAAGCGATCTTTCCGAAATATTCAGCCTTTTGAAAATCCTTATTCAATTTGCTTGAATAAGACGCGTAATATTGGGATTCCAATCTATTCGGATTTAAATTCGCGGCTCTTTCGAAAGATTTAGATGCGGAAGAAAAATCTTTAAGCTTCAGATAGGATTTTCCAAGCATAATGAAGAATTCTTCCTTATCTGAGAAAATTATTTTGTATTCATTCAAATAATCGACGATAGGAGAATAGGATTTTTTCTTATAGAGGGTATTAGCCTGTTCTAATACCTCATTCAGAGAAATTTCGTTTTTTACTTGGGGATCTACTAGATATTCTAATTTCAATAGAGTAAAATCGTCTGTCAATTCTCCAAATTTCAGAGTTCTTTCGTATATTCCTTTTAGATCTGCATTCGATTCTTCTACAGTTCTTAAAAATTTGGTTTCGTCCTCGTTTACAATCCTACCTCTTTCGTCGTTTCCAAGCAATACATCGTCCTTACCATCCGAACCCAATATGAGTATATCATGCTTCCTTAATTGAAAAAATTTTACGAAGAAGTTCTCCTCGTTTCCTGGAATACCTATCTTACGTAATGTAAGTTCATTTTCCAAAAATCCTGCAGCTCCATCTCTATACAATACTGGCCAAGGATGTTCTGCGTTGATATAATAAAGTGCTCCGGTTCTTTCATTCAACAAACCGATCACTACGGAAATATACATGGAACCATCAAAGGATTCAAAAATACTTTGGAGCTCTAGAAAGGATTCTTTTAGCCAGGATTCAGGAGGTCTCGAATATCCGCCGTTTCGATTAGTCCTGGTCAATAGGGACCTGAAAACTGTTCCCATCACAAGTGCCCCACCCGCTCCTTGGATGGATTTTCCCATCGCGTCTCCGTTTACAAATACTGTGTATTGTTCACCTTGGATGGCAATATTTCCGGAGATACTAATATCCCCACCTATTTCATAATGTTTCTCTTTGAACAAAATAGACTTTTTCTGTTTGGAAAAGAAATCTATCTTCAATGAAGGACTTTCAGTATTGTTCGTAAACAACGGACGAATCAGTAGAGAAGTTAAAAAATAATCTCCATCTTGTTGTGTCTTCAGTTTGTTAATATTTGATAGGGACTCGTTCAACTCTTGGGTTCTTTCTTCCACCTTATTTTCCAGATGTTCATTCAGTTCTTCTACTTCCTCGTTCAATCGTACGAATTTGTTAGCGAGGATGGTGGCAATACTGATTATAAAGAAAAAGAATGCGTAACCCACAGTCCTAGGAAAAACAAACAGGTTCCGATTGGACATCGTATCCAAAATCGTAGACAAGACTACGACAAAAACTCCGAGCAAGATGAGTAATGCATCCCTATCTTTCGTTCTGATCTTACGGATCAAATAATAAAAGATCAGAACAATATAAGCCGCCCAGCCAAGCTGCACCGCGGAACTATTTAGCTTATTGTATAAAAGTATATTATTCGAAATAAGATAGAAGAGTATAAAAATCCCGTAAATTACATCCAATCCATTGATCAGCCTTCCTCTTGGAAATTTAAAATAAGATCGAATAAAATTTGTGAAAATAGGAATAAGAGAAGTAAGAATAATATATTCCGTCTTTTTCATATATAAGAACGGAATTCCCAGCTCGTATTTGATCTGGTTTCTGAGAAATTGATATATTACTAGAAAGATAGTAAAGAGTCCGAAATACAGGTTTTCGGTATCCGTCCTTCTTCTTATAAATAAAAATAGAAAATATCCTCCTACGGTGAGATAGATCATCAATAGCGCGATTTTGGTATATTCCGCTCTATAATAATTTCCTTGGATCAGACGAGTGTCACCGATCTCAGTTCTGTCTTGCTCTATTCCAGCTTCCGGATGAAAAAACTTTTTCACTTCCAGTACCAGTATATTCTCCTTCCCACCTCGGATCAGCCCAGGTGGAATGGAATATATTCTGATTCTATCATATGCTTGTGGCTCAGAAGAATTCATGTCCCCTGTTTCTCCGATCAGTTCCCCGTTCAGATATGTTTTATCCTTATCCGTCAAGGTTCCTAAACGAACAGAGATCCCGGCCGCCTTCCAAGTTTCGGGAGCAATAAATTTCTTAATTATATAAACTTTATGTATCGATTCTTGAGAAACTCTATATACACCCGGGGCTTTGTATGGATTTGTTTTGATCCCCGGATCTTCTCCATTTAAATATGAAAAAGAGAATTGTTTTGGATCCAGAACTTCTTCCGTAATTTCCCAAGTATGGGTGTCTGTGGAATTTAAGCTGACAATTGAATCGAAAGATGAGATCTTTTGGATCTCTTCAGAGAGAAGTACGTTTGGAAGAATTAGAATGGATATTAGGACAATTGCGGAACGGATCTGCATCAGATTTTCCTTGGATTGAAAAATTGGATTTCAAATCTACATCCTCTTATATCTATAAAATCTAAACCGACTTTAGGCTTAATAAATAACAGAAATAAAGAACGATGTTCGGGATTTTCGGATGCGAGCTTATATTTTTCGACTTGCGGACGTTAGCTTAAAATTCTGATTTTATACAATTCCCACAAGTACATTTTCGGGAGATAGATTACAACTATGTGTATTAGTTTCGGAATCTACATTCCGTAAGATTCCCCCCTCAAGGATTAAAATAGTTTCGCCCAAAAAATCCCAAGAACTCCTTAAGAATTTTCGAGCGAATCTATCGTAAAATTTTATCCGTTGCAGGAAATAAAATACAGAACAACTGCAATCAAAGGAGGAAGTCCTTGGATGATCGCAGCTCTTGCCATCGCAGGCTTAGAAACTAATAATACAAGACCTGCTCCAAAAACGGAAAGACAAGAGAATGTCAAGATTGCAGGAGCATAACCAGGGTGGATCTCGAAAAAGATCGCTCCGTATAATGCACCGATCGCAAGAAATAAATTATAAAAACCTTGGTTCAAAAAGACAGCCTTCATTGCTTCAGCCGATTTTGTATCCGTTACTCCGAATCTTCGGTGAATACGTGGACGCATCCATAACACACTTTCCATGATGAAAATCCAAACATGTAATAAGCCAACGATCCCGGCTAAAATTCTTGCCGCTAAAATCATTCAATTCTCTCCCTGGATATAAACCCGGGGGAGTTTTAATGCGGTATTCTTTTTTGTAAAGAGGAATCTTATTTAAATTAACATTCGTTCGATAAAGAGCGTCCAAGGAATAGCTTTCCGCGCATGAGATCGTATCCGATTTTCCTCTGTTTTCGTCTGACTAAAGAAACAAATAACGTAATTAATGAAACGTCTTATTCATTACTTATTCCTTATTAAAGAAAAAATGGTCCATATTTTCATCTTTACAAAGTTCAGGAAATTTATTTCAATAGGCACGCAAAACGAAAGTCCAATTTATTAGATTAGAGCTTTCCTATATGCAAAATATATAAAACGTGATCTGTTTTACCCATGGCATTGAGATTAAACCTACATAATCCGATTTTAATCATAGAGGATCAGGAGGAAAATCGAGATCTGATCGTAAGATTAGCCAAAAGTTTCGGAGTCGAAGCTGACACGGCTGCTGACGGGAAAGTCGGCTGTGAAATGGCTGAAAAAAAGGACTATTCCCTATATTTGGTGGATCTGGAAATGCCTGTCATGAACGGATTCGATTTTATCAAGCAGATAAAAGAAAAGAAGCCGGAGTCCTTGTTCATCGTAGTTTCCGGGAACGACGTTCCAGAGATTATCATAGAAGTGATGAAGTTGGGTATTTTCGATTATCTTATCAAACCGATCGATAGAGAAAGATTATACCAAGTGCTGGATAGAATCTCCGAATACATACGCTTAAAAGAAAGCGAAAGGATCCTGATACAGGAAAACGAAGAACGTCTTAAGGCTCAATTAAATTGGATCTTATACAAACAATCCTGGCTGACAGATCTGGAAAAGAATATTGATCTTTCCAAAAGTACACTCAATAATCTAAAACAAAGTTTCTTTAGTGGAGGAGGATTCGGAGCGATTGTCAGTATTGTAGAAATGCTCCAAGCTAGCGCCAAGAAGGAAGAAACTACCTACAATTTTTCATCTGATATAGTCGAATTACTCTTTGAGAATATATATTATACGAAAAAGGGACTTCTTTCTCTCGAAAAAAGTCTAGAGATACTGAATAAGAACTTTCAAAATTCTTTTCAAAAAATAAATAGCACCCAGATACATCATCTATTGGAAAAATCAAGATTAAGATTAGAGAGTTCCAACGAACAGTATAAACAAAAGAAGAATGTAACGATCCCGCAAATTTCCCTTCCTTCGAACGGATACCATATAAACGCAGATATAGACTCACTGAATCGAACATTCAACGAGCTATTGATCAACTCTTTGAAATATTCTTCCAATAATTCGGTTATAAACGTATACATCTCCGCCTCAGGAGGATACTTGAACATCAATATGAAAAACGAATTCGATCCACAATCGGTCCCTGGCATTCCTAAGAACAAGGAGCTAATGGTCAAACAACCATTCTATCGACTTGCGGGCTTTGTGCATGAGAATTTGGAAGATGAGGAATATTTCACCGGTTTAGGACTGACGATAGTTGACTTCGTAATAAAAAAACATGGCGGAATTTTTAGCATACACAACGTGATAGATCATTCTATCGGAGAAAAACCTATAGAAGTGGTGCTCGCCACAGTTTCTCTACCCATCGTAGATTAGAACGCGTTAAATCAATAATACAACGCGGTCCCTCCAGAATTCCTTATATTGCTTCGTCAGAAAAATCAAATTATACGAAAAATGTTTCCAGTATAGATAGAACTATTTCAAAACGTTTACCTACGATCCGAATATATCAAAAGATTTTATATAAAACTAAATAACCACTTAGGAAATATATTTCGTACGATAGAATAACTAACGTATACTAAAAGGATAGAGCGTACTTTCCGAACAATCCTACCTCAGAAGGGATAAATCTAACGTATAAATTAACAAATTCTCAGAAGGATTTTGCCTTATTTGACACGCAATGAACTTCAAACGCTGCATTCTATCTTACCTGTTCCTGATCAGAAAAGAAAGCTGCACGCGACTACATGTATCATCAGGACCGTTTTATAAAAATTCGTTCTAAAAATATTTATTCTTATCAAACGAAATTTATTGAATGATTTTCATTCCTTCATCGTCCTATTTCATTCAGGAAAGTTAAGCAACAATCTTTTCCTAAATAAAATCTGAAATAAGATCCTACTACATAAAGAATTTATAATTCGATTAACATATATCGGATGTGTGAAATCTATTTCGGATGAGGTGTATATTTTATGTCCAAAAAAATATTGATTATAGATGATTCTCCTGCTCAGAGAAAATTAGTGAAGGTGACCCTTGAATCAAAAGGGTATGAAGTATTAGAAGCCGAGAACGGTGCACAAGGTCTAGAATTGTTAAACCCCGATCTCAAACTGGTCGTTTGCGATGTGAATATGCCCATCATGGACGGAGTTGAATTCGTCGAAAAACTCAAATCAACCGGTAACTATCAGTTCCTTCCTATCGTTATGCTAACAACCGAATCCCAAACAGCTATGAAGGATAAGTTGGTCGCTCAAGGGATCCGTGCCTGGATCACAAAGCCGTTCAGTATGGACCAATTACTTTCTTCCGTCTCCAAATTAGTGGTATAAGGAACAGACCAACTCTTTTTCACGATGGATATGAACCGTAAAAATAAAATCAAAATTAAGGGAGAATTGAGAGCCCGTAAGTTAGCGGCAATACGCTCCCGGCTTATACCGTACACTGACACCGATCTTAGTTTGGATCTTTCAGAAATAAGCGAGTTCGACACATCCTCTTTACAATTTTTACTTTCTATCCAAAAGGAACTAGAAGCAAAGGGAAGCACACTGGTTGTAGTTTCCCCTTCGGAATCCGTGGAAAGAATAGTAAGATTTTATAATAAAGACTTTCTATTAGGATCTCGCATTTCAACGAACGAAGGAATAAATCATGGATCCTAGGGAAAAACCAGGCTTCACTGATTTTGTGTCCGAAACCAGGGATATGCTCGAATCTCTGGAAAGAGACTTAGTTAAAATCGGAGAAGGAAACCGCGAAAAGGAGATATTGAATTCGCTATTTAGATCGGTTCATACAATTAAAGGAACCGCTGGAATGTACGATTTCTCTAAAATCGCAGACTTCGTGCATTTTTTAGAAGAAACTTTAGATAAGGTCCGCGCAGGTAGCCTGGAACCGTCTAGCGATCTGATTCAGATAATTCTACTATGTAAGGACCATTTATTTCTCCGATTAGATACTTTCGAATCAGGAGAATTCGAGAGCGAAGAGGTCCTAAAAGAAGGTGAAAATCTGATCTTCAACCTTTCTAAACATAGTCCCAATTCTTTTCAATCGGAGCAGAAAGCTTCCGACAAAGTTTCGAATAATAACGGATCCAAGACCTGGAAACTCCATATTTCCTGCGGTAATAATCTATTCGTTAACGGATTAGATCCCTACCCTTTTCTCAGGTATCTTTCGGAAAAAGGCGAACTAAGCGAGATCAAATTAGATGAAGAAAGGATCCCTAAATTTTCCGATCTGGAAGCTACTGGCTGCTTTTTCGATATAGAAGCCGTTTACAAATCTGAACTTACGAAGGAAGAGATTTTAGAATCCTTCGAATTCGCAGGTTCCGATATGCAGGTCCAACTCGAGTCCGCATCAGATCCTTCTTCGAGTATTCAGGCCTATCAAAATGGAATCACCTCTAAAAATGGATTTCAGGAAAAATCAGAAACCGGATCCAAAAATAAGACTTCGGCTTCCAGAAGTATACGAGTCGATGCGGATAAATTAGACTTAGTCGTAGATCAAGTGGGAGAAGTGGTAGTTATCTCTTCCGCTCTTCAACAGATAGCTTTAGGACTGAAAGACGAATTCTTAGAAGAACTCACCCATAGGATGTCTCGTCTCTTAGAGGAAATACGTTCCAACAGTTTAAAACTGAGAATGGTCCCTGTGCAAACTTTATTTAGCAGGTATTCCAGGGTAGTTTTCGAATTAGGAAAACAAACAGGTAAATCCATCCGCTTGGAAATTAGGGGCGGAGAAACAGAACTTGATAAAAACTTAATAGACAACCTAGTCGATCCATTAACGCATATGGTCCGCAATTCAATAGATCATGGGATCGAATCCTCCGAAGAAGAAAGAATCAATTTAGGAAAACCTTCCGAAGCATTAATAATATTAGCCGCTTCTCATAAGGCTGGCGAGGTCCTTATAGAGATATCGGATGACGGAAAAGGAATAGACCCTGCAGCAGTCCTTAATAGGGCAAAAGAAAAAGGTTTATATAAAGAAGGAGATGCAATTAACGAAGAACAGATCTACTCACTTTTATTCGAACCTGGGTTCTCCACAGCCGCAAGCGTAACCGAACTTTCAGGAAGAGGTGTTGGACTGGATGTGGTAAAAAAGAATGTAGAATCCTTAAGAGGAAGAATAGAGATCAGCTCCGAAAAAGGAAAAGGAACTACATTTAAGATCATACTCCCGCTTACTCTCGCGAATATAGACGGATTCCTTTTGAGGATCGGAAAAAACAAATATGCGATCCCTTTGGATATGGTGAAGGAATGTATGGAGTTCCATCCTCAGGAATCCCTAGTCGGAGAACAGAATTATATAAAAGTTCGAGATAAGATCCTGCCTTGCGTAGACATGAACGATTGGTTCGGAGAACCGAAAGGAACGGAAGGAAGAAGGAACCTAGTCATAGTTAACTCTGGAAATCTCCAAGCCGGATTGATCGTTAACGAACTTTTAGGTAGGATCCATTCCGTCATTAAACCGTTAGGCGGTCTTTTCGAAGATACACAAGGCGTCAGCGGATTCGCTCTCATGGGGGACGGTTCCGTGGCAATGATTATAGATACTACAACGTTGCTTTCCAGAGTAAGGATAAACAACGAAAAAATACTACATAATGAACTGAATCTGCAAATCACCAGCCTCTCGGGGGCTTCGAAATAATATTGACGTCCCATCCGGGAGTCGGAGGAAAATATGAGCATTGCACAGAAGTTACTTGCAATCATTTTAATAGGGTTAGTCGGTCTTGGGCTAATAGATGGACTTTCCATCTACCAGATGAATCAGATACATAAAGATGGAAGTGGTTCAATCTCTTCTTCTAATTGGGAAAATGTATCCGCTTCTTTTTCTGATTTAAGATCCCTTGTTCGAGAAAATTACTCGAATACGGATCCGAATCGCCGATCGGAAATCATATCCCAAATCAAAAAGGATCGGGAAACAATCTCTTCTATCTTATCCGAAAACTCCGATCAAGTTTTCGATAAAAAGGAAGCAGAACTAATTTCGTCCGTGAAATCGGCTTCCGAAGACTATTTACAGACCTTTGCGAACGGGATCCTTTTAGAAAACGCAATTAGTTTGGAAGAAAGTGAATTCAGAGCAAAGGAAGAAATAGCTGCGAAGAAGTTTCTTTCCTCTTTGAAAAATAGACTAGATTACGCGGCTGCCTCCTTTAAACAAAAAGGAATAGAGACCGAGTCTTCCGTTTTAACGGTTTCCATATTATTGATCATATTCTCCTTAGGAATTATAACGTTATTCGCCATGTTAAGCTGGAGGATCGGAATACAGATCCGCCAACAATTAGGTGGAGATTATTCTCTTCTCTCAAAGATTACGAAAAAAATCGCCTCAGGAGATTTGTCTAGCGAGATCGACATGGATCATTTGGATCAAAGCGGTCTACTATTACAATTATCCGTCCTCCAAACCTCTCTAAAAGACCTGATGTTTGAGATGACAAAAATGTCCAAGGAACATGAAGCCGGAGACATTGATGTTAAGATAGATAGCTCCAAGTTCAAAGGTGTCTTCAAAACCATGTCGGAAGGGATCAATGATATGGTTTTCTCCCATATCGCAGTTAAGAAAAAAGCGATGGAGTGTTTCAAACAGTTCGGCGAAGGAAATATGGATGCTGACATCGAAAAACTTCCTGGTAAGAAGCAGTTCATAAACGAAACTATCGATCAAGTTAGAACAAATATCAAAGGCCTAGTAGCCGAGATGACAAAAATGTCCAAGGAACATGAAGCCGGAGACATTGACGTTAAGATAGATAGCTCCAAGTTCAAAGGAGTTTTCAAAACCATGTCAGAAGGAATCAATGATATGGTTTTCTCCCATATCGCAGTTAAGAAAAAA
>NZ_BFAY01000013.1 GCF_003112675.1 Leptospira johnsonii
TTGTTTTAGGATAAACTTCTGTTCTTAATACCCCTGGGCTTGGGTTATAAATAAAACATGCGCCTTCTTCTATGAGCAACGACCCGAAAACTAATTCAGCGTTATGATTTACAGCTCTAAACTTAATCTCTCTCATTAATAATACACATCCTCTTTATATTTTAAGCCATCGAAATAGGGAGTTTCTCTAAATGTGATTGAATGGCCATAATGCTTTCGTATAAATTCCTTAAATTTCTCCATACATCTATCATCGCTTTTGTAAAAATTAACAGTATCAGTCCGATCATAAGAACCTTGGCTAGTCCAAATATACTCCTCACAATCCTCACATCCAAACCCGTATGTTTCACTCATATAATCTCCACACTCAACTTTCTAACCTGTCTGTCGTTCTCATAAACTACACCCTGAAGTGCGTCTAAGATTATCTTTATGTAGGCGTCTATGTCGGCGCGAGTTTTTCCCATTAAGATTCTTACACCAACTGGCAAACCTTTTATACGCTTTCTTTTGCCCCATTTCCATTGCGCTTCTTTTCTGATCGCTTCCTTGGCCTTTCGGTATTCATTACTCAAAATAAGAACTGTTTTCCCTTTTATCTTTGAAGTTAAATATCGTTTGTTTATAGAAACCGGCTTTGTCTTTAATTCTATTTCCCAAACATACTCCCAAACCGGATCTCTGACTTCAAAAACTATCCTCAAAGATCATTCTCCAATTTAGCCAGCTTTTGCTTGTCTTCCCAGCTTAGCTTTTTGATCTCTCGTATTCTCTTTTTAGAGTAACCGTTGAAATACATCCAGAGAGGAGAGCCTTTGAGATAAGTCATATCGTTTTATCTAACCATTCCATGATACATTTGCGGCTACAAAAATCTTTTACATATTTTATTTCTATATTGCTACTTCTAAATCCATCCCAATGATCCGCGTTTAATGTATTTAAAAAATAATGTTCATGGTTAAGATTCATAATCTTTTCGCAATTATCACAAATACATTGCTTGATTTCTTTTCTCATTAAAACGGATTCTCCTTATCAAACTTTTCCTTTTCTTCTGGAGTCATTCCTTCATAGTTAAGTGCGCGGAGTGATTCAACAGTATAGGCTGGAAGATTTGGGTTATTTTTGTATAGGTCAAAAGTTCCAGGGGGACATACATAATAATTATACCCGCCGATCTTAATCATTTCACAACCAAATTCATCTCTGTATTTTTCTTTATCCTTAAAAGCAAAATATGAATCTTTCATTTCTTTAGTTGCTTCTGTTCCATATGGCCATTTAGATTTAGGATACTGTTTTATTTTTTTCTCTTCTTGTTGCTCAGGTTCCCCTAAATACCCATCAACATCCTCATCGATTGAAAGGTTCAAAATATTCGCCAAAAGATAACGTCTATAATAAGTAATATAAATCCCTGTTTTTTGTGCGTCAGGTTGCATTGGGATAAAAATGCTAGCCCTTTCTTCAGTTTCTCCTTCCTCATGAAAAACTATACAATGCAAAATATTCCCGTCAGATTGCGCATCCATGCGATAAACTACTGAGAGCCCATTTTTATGTAAGATTGGCATTACCTTTTCTAAGATAGAAGGAAGATCGGCGTATTTATATTCTCGATTCCCCACCTGACCCTTAGAGCCTTTATTGATAACCGGAATCGCTTTTTGTGCTTCAATTAATGCTTTATGTAAGATGCTCATGCTTGCCCGTAATCTCCCTTAGTTTTCTTAAGTGCTGCCAATTCTGCCCTTAGCCCCTCATTCTCTTTGAGAAGCTTAGCGTATTCGAAATCTTGGGTTTTCATTATGAGCTTGAATCGAGTGCGCTCTTTCCATAATGCCCAAATAATCCCCCTTGCCCTTTCAGACGCCGGCTTAGATGCTTTTCTTTGGCGAACTATTTTTGCAAACGCATCTTCATGGATTTTATTATATTGTTTATCTACAAGTTGATCTAAGGCGCGCTTTTGTTGGTCTATACCAAGTCTTTCTTTTTCTTTCTCAAAATCCAAACCGTTTATTTCACAGTGGAATTTTCCAGAATACCAATCTTTATATGATACTAATTTCCCAAATGCGCTCATTTTCTCCACCTATCAATAATAGACACTGTTAACTTTCTAAGCCTCACCTGAACGCAGCCTCTGCACATACCGTATTGATACATTATAGAACGGATGCCACAGGAAGAGCAGTAGTTGGTTTCCTTAAGTTCATGCATACCAAAAGCCCTTGCAATTATTGCGATAAATTTTAGCCAATTCGGCTGCACCATTTTGTTCAATAAAATCCGCCACCAAATTGTCTACGTAGATATGAAGCATTTCCGTATCGCCACCATATTCTTCGATTAAACCCTTAAACTTAGCGATTGCTTCCTGCTCGTTCATTTTGCCCTCTTCTCAAATCTCTCTGCTGCATCTTCCATAGCAGCGTCTATCACAGCACGTTCTTTTGCTTCGTCTTTTACTACCCTATTTCTAGCTTTGAGTAACCTTTCTAGAACGGAAACAGTGACTCGGGTAACTTTTGTTTTCTCTTTTTTATTCTTCAAGATTACTCCTTATAATTACAAAACCGAATGCCCATCGGTAAACCGGGTTGGTTACTCAAATGCTGGGGATCTATCGTGAATGGCCGTGTCACATTCCTTTGGACTCAATACCCGGGCTCCAGCTTCTTTCATCTCTGTAACTATACTTTTATAAAATATTTTGTCAATACTATTTTGTTACTATTGTTACGTTTTATTAGGAGGATCTAAAAGTAGTTGCCAATCCATGCTATACTCCAAGAAATAATCATGTATATAATAATACCGGTAATAAAACCAGAGGCATATTGTGTTAATTTAGTATTATCTTCAAATCCTCTTTGATATGCTTTGTTTAATTCTCTTTGCCAGTCAGTCATTGTCTATTCTCCTAATTTCGTCCGCAATCTCTCTCAATAATTCCGCTGTCTTTGGTGCAGCGGTTTTTTCATGTAGATACGCATGCTTTAATACTATCTTAGCAGCGCGTTCTGTTCCTCTTAGGAATTCTTGGATTTGAAGAAGTTTTTGTTCTTTGTCTTCCATTATCCTACCCTCTTAATTTCCTTAAATGTCTCATTAATTCTTCTCCAATACTCAGCGGCCGCGTCGTTCTTTAATCCAGGGAGTGTTTCGTCTGGAGATTTGTTCCCAGCACCTTGAACAACTATCGTATTTCCTCTTTGGTAAATGTAATCCAGAAACGCCCACATATTGCGAGCAGCCCGGTTGGATTTATCTCTTTCGGTCCCATCCCCAAGGTCTTTCCAAACCTCATTTCGGAACATTTCGTCTATGAATAGAAAATCTACCCCGTTCAATTGTTTAAGCCACGATTCAAAGTTTTCGTCGTGGTCCATAATATCGCGGATTCTGCTTTCAGTTACGAATATTATTCCATCCGTGCTCTTGCGCTTTTTGATTAGGCGGTTATAGTTCAACATTAAAAGCGGTGTTTTACCTCGACCAGTTGGGCCTATAACTAAGAACGATTTCATGCTCTCTTCTTTTGCTATCTCTACAATATCAGGGTGAATCTTTCCTTCTTTTGCAAGCCTGCTAAATACAGCGCCGGTTACTGCTTCACTACGAGACTTTTGGTAATACGCTTCCATTTCATCTTTCACACAAAGGCACTGTTCTAGTTTTGCCGCCCAGTTTGCAGCCGCGTCTTGCTCCAATCTCCATTCTCTTTTCCAAGAAATGTATTCTGGGAGGTTCTTGTCTACATTAGCGAAGTGATCCATGTATTTCAAAAGGTTATCATCGCCGCCGGTTATTTTATCAGAAAGAATCTTAAATGCCGCATCTGATTTTTGAAACAGCCGTTTATATTCTTCCTCTGAGATTATCCTTCCTTTTGTATCAGAATAAACAAGATGGCGCTTGGTGTCTTTGCAGGTTTGGCAGGAGATCATTTTTTTTCTATTACTTCAAAAGGGCCGTGCATACAAAATAGAGTAATCTTTCTTTCGATTCTACATTTTAAATAAGCTCTATATTCATCCCAAAAATTAGGATCACAAGAAAGCATCAAATATTCATACAAGGCATCCAAATGTTTAAAAATTAAATCCATTTCATCTCTATCTATTTCAACAACCTGTTTATAATCTAAATTATTATCATTTATAATTCTAATTTTTGGATCTTCAGGTAAAGAACGAATCAAAGCTTTATAATCTTCAACTTGCTTTCTTCTTCTGTTTATCGTTCTATTTATATCAGATTTAGCATAAAAATTTACTGTAAAAAGTACAATTACAACTATTGCTATATTGATTAAAATTAATCCTCCCATCTTCTCTCACCATCCTTCCGGCATAGGGCCGATAGCTATTCCTTTGTTTTCGTATTGTTTGATTTCGAGTTTGGGGGCTGAGTCCATTATATCGCTCATTACAAAGAGTCTATCTAAGACAGCGGTAGTTAATTGAGATGGTAAAATGGGAGTTGTTTCTGCATACTGCCCTTTCCCTTTTTTCAAATATGAAATAAATCTATCCACCATTAAATTCATAAATTTCTGTATAACAATTTGTTTTTCCAAAGTAGTCGTTGGTTTTGAAAAAGTTGTTCGCTCCTCAAGGATTGTCCACAATCGCTTCACTGCAAGAGTTTCCTTAGCCCCCCATTTAGGCATATACTTATCATCTTTTACCTTTCGGAATTCTCTATGCTTTTTAAGGAAGTAATCAGATATTTCTTTATAGGGGATCTTTTCTTGTTTTGGTAGTGCCGCTTTTAATTGCTCTATTGCTTCTTTGCTACCTGATAATTTAACATCGTGGTTCATTTGTGCTTTTTCTGGTAAGCGTGTTATTTCAGGTGTTACATTACATTTCGGGCATTTTGGCGGATAACACCACGAAGTCCCATGCTTTATTGGTTCTATATAACCACAGTTATTACATTTAGCGTTCCCGCCATCTCCTAATGGGTTTATCGGGTGCATGAAACCAAGTGCCGCACTAGATGCGCTAGCATCTAAAGTCTTTTCCTCTCCTTTCTTTAAAGAAATGTCTTTATCTGTTGCTCTACCAGACAGAGGGGGGTTGCTCTGGTGGGAGGAGGGGGATACTTCTGGAGGACAGAGGGGGGTGTCTACAGGGATATCCCATACCACCGAATAGAGTTTGCTACCATCTGCCGCCGTCCCATCTTCCTTGATTGCGCCTTTTGCAATGAGTGATTTTTTGGAACGATAAACTTGGCTATCAGATATACCTGTGTTTTTTACTATGAAGGATTGAGAGAACCTTTGATCGGGAGTCTTAGTTAAACCGAGCATTCCAACAGTGCGCCGGAGCATTAAGACAAGAATCGTTATTTCAAATGTCGTGTAATCAGTGAGATTGTCTGCTATATGGTTTGGGAATTTGAACCAGTTTTCGGTAGGTGTTTGTATTGCCATTTGTCCTCTCTTTAGAGGAGCAGAAAATAAAAAAGGCCCCAAGTAGGCTCCGGAGAGAGAGTCCGGAAACCACTTTGAGCCTCATTTACTTACTCTCTCTCAGTAAGTTTGCCAGAGCTTATTTTATATCGCGTCTGGTCAACGATACCATACTAATAGGAAATCCCTCAGGATTTACAGAAAGTATTCTTATGTCCCATCTATTATAATGTCAAGGAGAATTTGGGTGTTTTTTGAGGTTCCTTTATGATTTTATTTCTTCTTTGTTCAGTTATTGATTTTTCTATTTCTATGAATCTAGATTTTCTTTTTATATTATAATGATCTGATAGCAATTTTCCTATTGATGCACCACATGAACATATAAACTGTGCCGCTCCAGTTGGGTTAAGTTCAGAAATTCGCACAAGCTCTAAATTGCAACATGGGGATCTTAATTCAGAAATCACTGTGTAGGATTTACCAAATTTAACTTTATTACGCTGATTATTCTGGCCGCTATCATCTATGCAAAAAACTCTCACTCCTCTCCTCCTTTTAAATATGCCATGACTCTGTCGAATAGAGGGGTATCATTATCGTTTGTGTTGAATGCTTTATTTTTTAGGCCGCCAATGAATTCGATATACCAAATTGTATTGTCCACTGAATCATATCTGGATGTAATATATTTAATACTCATATTCTTCCATTTAGGATAAAGCATCTTAATCGCCGTTCTTTCACCTTCATCGTAAAACTTGCCGTATTCGTGGAATGCCCTTGCAAACTCTACTATCTCTCTGAATTGATCTAAGGTAAGGCCGGTGGTCATATTTTTATCCATTGTTCATTATGCCGTCCGTATTCGAATTTATCTTGAGATAATACTTTTCCATTTTCGGAATGCCCTCTTGTTATAGGATAATCATAAGAAATATTACCGTTTGCATAAAGATTTATACTTTCAACTTCTACATAATGGACATCCCAATAAACCACTTCAGAACCACATACTTCATATGTTGGCATGCCATAAATTTCTTTTATTTTTCTGCCTCCAAAATATGCAATTGGATCCCCAACATGCGGCTGGCCATATGGTTCACGCAAATTGAATTTCTTAATTCCATATGTAGAAAGAATTTGAATCGTATTCAGGACATCACCGTTTGAAAAATTTTCAGGTCCAAGGACTATATTCACCTTTAATTCAGAAAAATGATAAGTTGCTCCTAAAAATTTCTCAATATCGGGCATTATTCCCTTACCCATCATTTTAAGGTAGATGTCCGGCTCAGTGCTACATATAGTTATTGAACCTTTATTATAATATTTCAATAAATCATATTTAGAATATGCGGCCCCATTTGTGCGAACTCCCATTATTAATCCAGGAATTCTTTCATCTAATTTATAGCGCAATTGTTCTGTATATTTATATAAAAGAGGATCTGTATTCGATCCTGTGATATTTATTTCATAAATATTTTTTTCATTACATTCAATTAAGAATTGATCTAAATTTTTTAATGGAAATTTGTCCAAATTATTGAATGGATCTAAATCCATCATATGCTGACCAATGCAAAAATAACACGATCTATTACAAGGGCCAGATAGATGTATATTTCCGAACCAATGTTGGAAATTCTTATCAGAATTTAAACATCCCATATTTTCCTCCAATCAGAGGAGCAGAAAATAAAAAAGGCTCCAAGCGCCCGCAGAAGTTCATACTGCCAGTCAATATAGAGTGCTTGAGGCTCTGTCACTGCAATTGTAAGGAACCCATGCTTTTGAGCGGATGCTATTAGTTTAGTAAGATTATAAGCTTTCATTCTAAAACCAGATCTAGAAGCGCATTTTCATATTCAAAAAAAGTCCCGTCATCATGCCATTGATGTAATTCGTATGGTCCATTGACAAAACCTTCTGTATTCATAATACCTACAATAGGCTGATCTAACTCCGGCCTTACTGCTATTATTTCTACATCAAAGCCGCCTTTTGTTTTTACTGTTTTACCTACTAAGTGATTCATTTTAAACATCCTCCATTTTCATGCCCTATTGTCTCAATCTTACAGAATGTAGCAGTGGACGGCCGCAATCTCTTATCGTTCTGCTCTGTTATCTCCCAGATGCCCCAAGCGGTGAGAAGGAAGAATATTATGATTAGTATTGTGTCATTCATGGCATATACCTTACGGAAGCTAAGCCTTGTAAAACATATTCAAAATCTCCGCCATGAATCCAGAAAGTTCTACTAAAATTAGGAGTATAGTGTAATGTAATTTTCAATGTATCTTCATTTTCCCAAATAATCTCAAATACATCATTTGATAACAATTGATCTTTCTTCATTTCCTCGGCTCCCTTTCTATCCCGTTCACTCTGTCTATCTCTAACCATACCCACATATCCGGTTCAGTTATACCTATCCACCATAATACAAACGCCGGGCCGGAGAGGATGTTGAGAAGTATTAGTTTAAGTAGTTTCATTGTTTCAATTCCGTTCTATAATACACATCATGTCCCAGAAACTGGATTATTCCTTGAGCTAAATCCTCTAATTCATCTCTATTTAGCCTTTCTCCTGGACTTTCTGAAGGCCCCAATATTTCTATTTCAAATTGATTTTCATCTATTTCGGAAATCTTTATTTCGGGGCCATATCCTAAACTTAATGTTCTACTTATTTTCATCTCCCTCTCCTTCTCATATAATACAGATAATAGAATATATTCTGCAAGGCGTTTTCGTGTACCGGACAGTTATCGTTCATTCGTATATCTCCCGAGCGCAGAACGGACAATACATATAATCCTCCCAATATATAGGCCAAACCCAAGGAGTATAACCGCAATCAGTTTCAAAGGTCATTTGCCCGTTATCTTCTTTCCCCTCAAAAGTCCATTTACATTGTTCGCTCATTCTCCTATTGCCTCCAAAATTGCTCCTGCGATTGCGAGGTTTAGGAATGGGCTACAATGTGTATTTGTTCCGCCAATTCTATTAAACCAAAAGCCAAAATCCTCTCCACTAAAGAATAAATCATATTTTCCTATCTCTCCTGCCTTCGCAAGTAACGGCCCAGTCCATTCTGGTTCGAGGAAAGTGGGGAGTCCCGTAACGCTACCTGTAGAAGATAGCATCAATCCGGATTCTTTTGGTGTGGGCCCTATCCAAATTTCAATAATGGACCCAGAAGCAATTTTTCGAGTTTCTTTATGCCATTCCCAGATCTTTGTAGCTATTATTTCAGGAGTGAGATTAGAGGGGTTCAATCTAATATCTCCAAATTAAGTTCTTCTATTGATTTAACTTCTCCTCCGCCTTCATATTCCAAGGTTTTGGATTCTTCTATTTTGCGAATCGCTTGTTTTATATCCTTAGCGATAACTAAGAATGGATTGGCGAATGAGGAATTTTTACTTCCAAACATCACTTTAAACGGCTTCATTTCTTTTCTCCTTCTATCTTCTCACATTCAAGAGCGAGTCTTCGAATTGCAGAGCATGAATTTCGATCGAGTGCGTTCCACAACATTTGCGGGGTTAGTTTTTTGTCCGGTGGCCGACGTGCTGAAATTCTCCTACACAGTTCCGAACGTCCGTATTTATGGATAGCGGCGTTTATTACGGATAGGTAGTAGAAATGGAGGTCTTTTTGCAGACCCTCCGCTTGTTCAAAGTTTTTAATTTTCACTTAAGAATCCCGCCTATAACAAATCCTTTACGGTAAGAGGATTTGCAATAATACTCTAATTTCGCGGTTTTCTTTGGTATTGTTACCTCAGTAATTCTGGAATCCGTAAATTTACAAAGGATTGAATGCCATTTTTGGGCGGTTTTATAGCTTTCGCACTTTACTCCAACAACGTTCCCACATACATTTATTTCTAAATGAGGAATATTTAAACTTTTTAGAAGAGACTCGATTCTGGTTTGTTGCTCGCCGTTCATATTATTAATATACACTAATTTGTGTAATTTGTCAACCCCTGAGATTAAAAATCCACGTTTTTGTGTAAAAATTACTCCGGATTATGTATCTTCTTCCATGCTTCTATGAGAGCAGTGTTGAGGTTGGGGGCGGTTAAAACATCCTCCGGGTATTGTCCGTCTGCGTCGTTTATCACTTCGAAAACCCAAATTCTTCCATCGGATAGAGGACTAATGCACCATTGTCTTTCGAAAAACAACGGAAACACTGCTTTTACAAGTGCGCCCGTGAAGGAATCGTCGGTGTAGAAGTCAGGGAGTAATTCAATCCATTCTCCTAACTCATTGACGACCCATACATCGGCCGGCTCAGTATAGCTGCCATGATCCATTTCATAATCGGGGCAATGCTCCCATTTTAAAATCTCTTTAGCTACATATTCTAAATCTTCTTGTGTTGGTTGAGTCATAAGCATTTCCTAATAATATCAAGATCGAATTTTTCAACTTCAGCCTTTTTAAGATCTTCTAATGTTATCCCGTTTTGGTTCATTATATATTTTACTATACTATCATGATGCCAAGTTCTTGAGACCTCCGCTAAGGCACATGCGAACCCTCTATAAAATGCGCCGTTTTCTTTCTTTATACAAGAGGAGTGCATTTTAACTAATTCCTCTTGCGATAACTCCGAAAGTTTCATAAAAGTTCCTCCAATTTAAACTCCGCATCTTCCAATGCTTCTTCATATCCGTTCTCAAATAGAACCATATGGGAGTTGACCGTATATTGAGAGCAGCTCCGGATTAATTCTATATCCTGCTCCCTAACCTTCCGCCCCATTGCGATCAACGCCGCTTCTATTGCCGGATTCCCATTACTAAACTCTTTTGCCAATTGTTCGATGGTGGTCATTCGTCTTTCCCCATCCAATAAAGATCATCGCCTGAATCCCAATTACGGTCTATTTCAAAATCACGAATATCTTTTACTAAAACTTGGAATTGTTTTTCGTCCAATACTTGTGGGCTTAATCTTAAAGAGGCTCGTTCTCCGTAATTCAAGGCTATCTGCGGGTCTTTAAATTTTGCAGGCTCAGAGCTTGTATTTAAAGGTTGAAATCTATATTGTGTCCTTTTATTTTTTCTATAGGGGAATAGGCTTAAAAATTGGTTTTCTTTATATAGGCTCTCAGCGATTACAAAATAATCCATCTCTTCTCACTCCTCCGGTTCTTCTATAGGTCCGGCGTATTCGAAACCTTTTTCGAGTAAAAAGGGTAATCCATTTATCATAGCACAATATTGACCCTGATGCCTTTCTACTTCTACGATACGTCTAAGCCGCGGCATATCCGGATTGCGCCTCCAATACCATCCTGGCTTTACCGGAATTTCTTTAGTGTATTTCATGGGAGGGCCTCGATTCTTTTTATACAGTCCTGAACTACATTCCAAGCCTCTCCGTTGGGTTCGTATTCGTCACGCTCGGTTTTTAATTCTGCCAAAATCTCTTCTGTTCTCTTCTTACGAGAGATTGGGTCTTGATCGAGTGCGCCTTGGATATAGCCAGAAAGCCAAGTGTCTCTTTTTGAATTAAAGAATGTCTTGCGGTTTTTATGCAATTTATCATATACACCCCCGCCGATAGTTCTTATTTCCTTCTCATCCATTTTCCTTTCTCTCCTTATGATTGCGATGCCTGTTGACTAAGGAACCCGAATATAAACTCGGACGCCCCGTTGCAAGTGCCACTCAGGCATTGACCCCCGAATTTGCCGCTCGGGAGAACACGGCTCGCAGGATATTTCCCCACTTGAACGCCAGATGCCATTTTCAAAACTTAATCCTAATCATCAGCAAAGACTCGCGAATCTTAACGGCACTTGTCCGCTCTGAACTCGTCCCCAATGTTCCCCAAGAATTAACTAAGGGAACCTAAGTGACGGGGCTATGCGCCCAATCGGTAATTAATATCTTCTATTAAATATTTCCGAATATGCCTGAAAATTTTCAGATCTGCATAATCCTCGAATATTTCCTCTGCTATTAACCCGCTTCGTTTATGTGTAACCCTAAATAAAAAACACGCTCTTTTAAATGGGATATGAAATATCTCGTAATGGTAGTTCATTGGCCACAAGCTAAAGGTTTGCCATCCATATCAACTAATAGGGTCAATATACTATGACTACTTGAACGCCAGTATTTAATGCCATACACGCATACAATATGATTCGCGTGCTCTATTTCCACATACTTTGAATTCTCTTGACAACATGTAAATAAAAAGCTCAAAATCAAAACTGCCCCTAATACTCTCATTCCTCTTTCTCCTTTAAAATAATCTCTCCGCTCTCGCTCCACTCATACTGAATGCTCATTTCCGCTTCTTCTTTATCGCGCCGCTCTCTTTCAGCTTGCTCCAATTCTTCAGTGTGCCTTTCATTAGCGTCACATTCCCTGTAATACTCCCATACTTGATTTTCAAGCCAGCGGTCGTGTCGAGTGTTGCCGAAACAGCCGCTCATTTTGCCTCAATTATAGGGAATCCGAAACTTCTAGCTTGTTTGCATTCCATAATAGCATAGGCCGCCCATTCGAATCGAGCACATTCACCCCCATCAGTATTGCAACAAAAACAGTAATCGTTCTTATTAGCATGGCAAAGAACATCTTTCCTGAAATCCTTAGGTCCACTTGAACATGCACCTAAAAGCGCAACCACAACCAATAACTTTCTCATCTTACTACTCCTAAATAGTATCTCATTCCGCCGTTCTCTTTCCAAGATACTGGCCCCTCTTCAAAATGCTCTACCTTACCTTGCGTATTCCTACGAGAAGACTTGGCGGCTGACCAACCTTGTCTTTGTAAAGCCTTTAGTTTTGATCGCACCTCTGATTCAGAACGTCCTGATATTAGTTGAAAGTCTTTCATTTGCATTCCTCTGGGCTTAATTTAATTGAGGCAATCCCTCTTGATGTGTAATATACCGCTACACATAATTCCTTGTCAATATGGCGCCATAACCCAGCCGTTCCATTGCCTAATGATGAACCAACTAAAGTTTTCCAGCCACTACCTGTAGAGTAATTGTAATATTGTGGATCATTATATTCACACCCCACGATAAACAATAAAATCACTAAAATCTTTCTCATTTTCCTTCTCCATGTATTTTCTTATATAGATTGATACCATAGGTTTTGTCTTCGAGTTCGCGGGGTTCGATGTAGTAATAATTTATAAGCCCAACCTGGCCCCCAAAACGAACAATCCCATCGGAACTAAGATTATTACATATTATCAAAATATTGTCCGATCCCATCCGCTCAGGCATTTCTCGCAAAAAGTTATATGCGCTCGGTTCGTAAGATTCTAATAAATACCACCACTGCACATCGTCTATCATTTCGATTGCTTCTTTGGGGATTTGTTTAATACTTGTGAATTTCATTTTAAGATTAACTCCTCGTTCTGCCAAACGCAATCTCCAGATTCGTCGAATACATCTGCAATTGTAGATTGAGCCAAACTCACAGCTTCTTCTAAGCTTTCTATCCCGTCTTTGATTATGTTGAATTCATCAGCTACGTAATACATCTCATTATCTCCTATATTTTCCTTACACCACTCTGAGGCGGCTTTAGTTAGTGGGAATGGACTCATTTGAGCTACACTCCAAGAAAGTTCCTTTGAAAATCTCGCAGAAATCAATATCTTCCGGCTTCGTGTCTTCAGGAAGTTGTTCTACACGGTCTTCAATTACGTTAATCGGCAGAAAGCGCGGTTTCTTCTTTTCTTCGGTAAGATTAGCGCAATTTGCGAGAAGTAGAATCAAAAGTAATATTCTCATTTTAAATTACCATTTAAATAATGCATAAAAAGGCACATCCCTATAGCGGCTGCTTGGAAATAACTCCTTTCAAAAGCTGCATCATAATCCTTACTGCCAAAGAATTGATATATATAATTACCAATTACTATACCCACCAAAAATAATAACGTTTTTTCTAAAAACATTTATCCTTCTCCATGCTTTGACCATATTATTCTAACAGGTCTTTGTCAATACTATTTTTGTAACTATTGTTACTTTTTCTAACAAAAAGAACCTCATTTCTGAGGCTAAGTGGGAGATATTTTATGGAAGCGGTTTAAAGAATCGGATGTATATTTTCAATCCGACATAAGCAAGGAACGCAAGAAACACGATTACAAGCCCAGCGATTACATAGTTTACGAGAGTCACTTTCCATCTATCGGAAGCCTGCTCCGCTCTACATTCGTCTCTTTCTGTGCCTGCGCGAACAGCGTCTTCTCCATTCTGGACAGCCACTTTTCGATAAACTTGTGCTTTTGTAGAATCAGGAACTTTCGGATCATTTGCTACCTCGTCAGCGGATTCTATTCTTTGGTCAACAGACTGGCGTTCTTGAGGTGACACGCAATTGAATACGATTAGAAAACATGTATAGAAAATGAGATATTTCATTTGCGTAATAACCCTATAAGCCCTACACCTGCACCAATCCCAATTGCGGCGTCAGTCCAGCTCGTTCCAGTTAGAAACACGGAAGCTACTGAACCGATAATGACTCCGGTCCCGAGGATAGTAGAGAGAATTCCTTTTGCAGCGTTTGTTTTAAACCAGTTTAATATTTTCATCCTGTATTTCCTCCAGCGGGCAGTCAGTGTTACTGAAATAGTTCCTTGCGCTCGTCCACATTAGTTCATCCCTAAGCTTATAAGCCTCTGGGGTATTGAAAATTAATTTCAAAAGTTCATCTTTATTCATAGCATCACCAAAAAGTAAGGTTTATTGAACACTAATTCGCTTCTTTTGTAAATCTTGCCATCCCCGAACCAAGGATCAGCGGATTCATACACACCTGGAGCAGTTTGTCGTTTCAATACAATATAATGCCCGGACTTAGTAAGCTTTCCTTTATCTGTGAATAGCATTACAGCATATCCCATATTTAGGTAGTTATCTAATTCTTCCCAAGTGCCGCTTGCATAATAATACACATTACAGTTAGGGAATTCTGAGATTAGATACTGTTGGTAAGTTCTGAAATCTGCTCCAAGGCGCCCGTGTTCTCTGAAGATCTTTTGCGCCCAAGGGAACCGCTCTACTATCATATTACCAATAGATTTAGGCCCTTTGTAAGGTTCAATATCAGCGACTACTGTGTCCAAATGCTCTGGCCCCCATGAAAGATCAAACTGAGAGCCGATCATGTTTACAGAAGCATATCCACATTTAGCCGTGAAGCTTACATCTTCTATTGTGGTGCCGTTTTTTTGTGACGTGTATTTAATTGCCAAGTTTGCCCTCTAATTTAGAAATTCTAGTCTCGTGGGATTCCATTTTAGCTATTTCTTTCTTTATAGACTCCATGTCAGAGTGTATCATGCCCCAAGAATAAGCTAAAGATATGATACCCATTGCAACTGGTAGCCATCTAAGAACCTGGTCAGTCGCACTAACCCTTTTCATGGTGCAAACCCTTGGCCGCGAGCGTATGCGATAAGCGAATACCCAACGTTTCCACCTTCAGATTCAATCAGCACTCTCAAATATTGATAATCCACAACAGTTGACCCATAAATTACAGTGCCAGCTGCCACAGCCCCCCCTTGGCTTGGAATATCAATCCAGTTCCCAGCAGATGCTTCATTCCCAGGGCTTTCGTTCAATTCATAATCTGATTTAAAATCTGATTGCTGAAGCTTGAAGTTCCCCACCAAGAAAGGAGTAATAACAGCGGTCCCTTCTCCGGCCCCTATAATATCCACAGGGATCCCATCCAATGCGTTTTGATAAGAGGACGCCAGTTGAAGAAGGTCGTTCTCTATGTCGTATTGGATTACGTAGTAAGTGGTATTTAAGGCTAATCCCCCAGGCAAACTTCCAACCCCATCAATCGTCAAACGAACAGCCGCCCCTATCTCAAATAAATAAGGCGTATCAGTATGGATGGTGTCATCTGTAGGGTTAACATCTAAGTCAGCGTCAAAGGTGACAGGGTCTTCTCCTGATGCTGAAAAAACGGCATGGACTGACAACGCATTGAAATTTTCTGCTGAAAAATAGAATGCAGTGTCTACGTTTGCAGTTCCGGAATATTCTTTTTGAAAAGTTGATACAGACATTTTTACTCCTTATGGTGAATACCCGCGACCGCGTGCGTAAGCTGTTATTTCGTAATCAATAGTTCCTGCACTTCTTGTCAAAAGTGCTCTCAAAAATTGGAAATTAATATCGTCAATCTTATAGATTACAGTGCCATCTGCTAAAGCAGCACCTTTGCCAGGAATATCAATCCAATGCCCAGCAGCAATCGCATCGGGAGTGTCTTCCATCTCTCGATCACTTGGAAAATTAGAGTATTGAAGCTTGAAGTTTCCTGTAGCACCGCCCGCAAAATTAGCATGAACCGAAGCTACATTTAAGTCTTTTACTGTGAAATAAAAAGCTATTGTTGCAGTTGTGGACCCTGAATATTCTTTTTGAAATGCTGACATTATTCTTCCGCCTTCGCCTGTCTGTAATCAGGGTATTTTTGGGATAGTATGTAATCAGTCACAGCATAGGCTTGAGGGCCTCTTCTCATAGCATTATTCAAAACATCTCTAAATCTTGAATTGTTTAATCTATCCTGTGCAATATCTGTCATTGGATTATTGGAGACCATTCTACCATGCTTTCTTAGGAGTATGTTTTTTGCAATTTTACGTCCGTATTTATCGCTAAACCTACCAAGTCCTGCACCGAGGGAGCCCCCTACAAGAGCACCTGTCGTAGGATCCTCAGAAGCTGCAAGCCCAAGTCCTCCACCAATAACTCCTTTTGCAATATCTGAATACATATTCACATTTGCAGAACCAGCAGGGGCTCCTGCTTCAGTAGCTTCCCATAATTGGCGCGCTCTTACTCTTTCTGTTGGAGAATAACCTTGAAATTTATTTGTTATTTCGGAAAGCATTGGGTTATTTTCTGCCTTAAGTTTTTGAAACAAATCCTCAACCCCAGAAAGCTCTTCTTCTCTAAAATTGCGATCAGCAAGTGATTCTTTAACTCTTTGCAGTCTCGAAAGAGTAGTATCTGTTGGGGAGATCACGCTTTCGCCAGTATCTAAGAACTTTCTTTCAAGACCGTAATTCTTTTTGACCTTACTTAGGACATCGGACACTTCTCTAACTGGCTGCATTGCAGCGTCAAATTCCGGGTTCATCTTAACTTTACTGTTTAGGAGACCACGAATATTCTTTAGCATATCCTGTTCACCCGCATCCCCAGTGATAGCATTCCAGTTTTTAATCTTAGAATTTACTTCATTCTTTAGTTTCTCAATGGAGGTTTCCGGAATATAATCATCGCTTTTCTGAAATACTTTATTTATAGCTTCTTTTACATCTTCAATTGATTTAGACCCGCTCCCGCCAACATTAAATTCCTTAGAATTCGCAAGATCATCTAGTTCATTGAATAGAGTTTCCTTTTTGACAGCTCCGAATTCCGGGAGGGCCTCTGTTCTTAGCTTAGAAGCAGCGTTTTCATAATAGCGATTCCCCAACTCTCTAAGAGGTTTATAACGAGTCTCTACGAAATCATCCGCTATTTTCTTAAGTGAATCTTGTTCTGCTTCTTTAATAAGATTAGGATTGGAAACTATTGCGTCGTATTGTTTTGGATCTAATCCAGTCGTAATATTGAAAAGTTCTCTTTCGGTTGAACTACCGCCTCTTGTGGCTTTACCAAGAAGCTTTTCTTTTACAGCATTTAGCCCGCTGCTTACTTTTCTAGTTGCCCCTCCAAGTAAGTCAGGTGCGCCTCCTAAAGCTCCGCCAATAGCGGCACTTGTCGCAGCATCCCCAAGGACTTCCGGTGCGGTTTCTCCTTCAGAAGCACCTATTCCTTGTAATCCTCCTAAAGCTGCTCCTTTTAAAACATTTTTACCAAGAGTAGCCGCAAGTTTTCCGCCACTTGCAAAACCAGTGCCAGGAATAGCTGAAGTTAAAATACTTCCCCCAACCTCGCCTCCCATATATGCACTTGGATTTTCAGCTTGTTGACGATTAAACCAATTCCGCGCTTCGTCTCTCGCTTGATCGTAGCTCATATCAGAAAGAGCAGATTTCCCTGCCCCATATAGTTCATCTGCAAAATCGAAAGTAGTTCCTTGAGCAGCCCCAGCTAAAAGAGGCTTTAGAAACTCTCTTCTTCTAATTTCTGGAGAAAGATTAGAAGCTAAGCCCCTATTTCTTAAAAACTGCTCTCTTTCTAAATCATCTTGTGGACTCATTTTGCACGTCCTTTGGATTGCTCGCTACGATAAAATTCGTTCTGGATCCCTTGGAGAGTCTCATCAAGTGCCCCCATAGCTCTTTCTGGGCTGCGGTAAAGTGAAGAGGCACCCCCCCAATCTGGAATCATATCTTTTAGAACATCGATAGAGCCTGCGTCTAAAGCACCAGTTTTTGCGAGATCTTTAAGATCTAATAGAAGAGAGGAGCGGATCGATCCCATTTGACCGACTTCTTTCGACCCCAAACTACCTCCATAAGGGTTTGCAGCTATGAGTTCTTTGTATTTATCTATCTTATCGCGGATGGATTTAATTTTACCTTCTGACTCGGCTGTCTTTTTGTCCATTCCCGGGACACCGCCACCTTTAGCCCCTAATAATCTCATTTTAACAAGATCACCAATTGGCATGTTATGAATATCGTATGCAGATAGTCCTTTCATAGGCAACCCAGTTGCCGCTTGTGCGCCAAACTGAACGGCTTTAGAAAGTCTTGAATTTGGGTTTCTGGATGCAACAGCCTCTCTAATGTTGCGGTATTTTTCGCCGACCCCACCAACGTCCCCGCCACGAATAGCCGCTCCTATACTTTCAAGAGCTTGTCCTGCGGTATTCCCTAAAGTTCTGCCAGTGTCTTCATTTTCGCCAACAGATCTTAGCCCAGAAATGAATTTAGAAAAAGGTCCTTCCTCTTCCACAATCGCCGCTTTCTCAGGGTTACCAGTAGTCACAACAACCTTTTGAGGGGCTAACTTGGAAGCGATCTTTTCTCTTACCGTAGCAGGCTTTCGAGGATCCACCGGAACAGCGACCTTTACAGGTGCAGCTTGTGTCCCAAATGTTTCGCCTGGAGTTTTTAAAATATCGGGTTGAGTCAAAGCGGCGGCCATGATACCAGTCGGGCTCATTTGTTCTGCTAATTGTTTACGTTTGAACTCTTCTTGGTTCTTACGTGCTAATTCTATTTCTAAAGGAGTAGCCATTTAATACCTCCCAAATAAAGAGAACCCTCTTTTAGGCTGTTGCTGAGGTTGCCCTTGCGCTGCCATCTGTCCTAAAAAATCTTGTTTTTGTTCCGGCTTTTGAAATTGTTTAGGGTTAATCTTATTACCACTCAACGCTTGGCCTAACATTCCTATTCCTTGCCCAAATCCCATTTTCATAAATAACTCCCCATAAAGCTACCGGCGCCTTGTAATAAACCACCGACAAGATTCATGTTTTGACCTCTATTCTGATTCAACATTCCAGCCTGTCCTTGAAGTGCTCCTTGGACCCCTTGAGAAGCTCCAGACTGCATTCCGTATTGGTTCATTGGCTTTTGTGCTTTATTATAATATTCCTGCTGATTAACAAGCTGGTTATTATATTGATCCCTTGTATCTTGTGCGCCAGCTCTTGCCATACCTTGGCCAAAATATTGCTCACCGCCAGCGAGACCTAATTGCCCAAGATTCTGAGTTGCGCCTAATGCTCTATTTTGGGCTCCCATCATTCCTTGAGCGCCTAAATCAGCCATAGCATTTGCCGCCTGTTGACCAGCCGCCGCTTGGGTTGCCATTTGGACACCAGATCCCCCAACACCACGAGAGGCGGCTTGTTGTGCGATTCTATTGGCATTATCCCCGGCCTGTTGAGAAACTCTTCTGCCAGCAGAATTTAAATTCCCTTCTTCAGCTTGGGTAAACCCTTGTCCAGTTTGCCCTTGGGTTTGCTGGATTGCGGTATTCAGTGCTCCGGAATACATTGGGTTATTATATACTGAAGCTTGAGCAGCAGGCCCAAGAGTCTGTAAATTTATATCTTTAAGAGTAGGGACATTCCCTTGATTTATTAAAGCCTGAAGAACAGCAGCTTCAGATTGCTGGGTTCCTCCACTCCCAAAAAGACCACCGATTACATCACCAAATCCGGCCATTATAATACCTCTCTGTTATCAAATTCAATAACTCTTGGATCATTATCTTCCACTTCTATGATTTCCTCATTCTCATCTAATTTTAATCCTGGCTGAGGCCCTGCAAAAGTTCCTACTACTTGATTATTGCTTAAATATAGGTATCTCATATAGACCTCGAATAAAAATAGTATTTCAAGTTTGCTGCGAAGACCACGGATGTGCTATCAGCTCTAGCCCCAAATTGTGCGGATGAATTTAATTTAACTATAGTTTCGACTGACGCAACCCCGCCTGCACCAGAACCGCCGCGCATATTATTTAGAGAACCGGTAGGTGTATAATCAGTTTCATCGAGTGCGGTAATGGCAATAAAAGTCGCGGTTGCCGCTTTAGAGCAATTGCATGAAAGAGAGGCAGTAATTCCTGAAGTAACCGGGCAATTTGCTAAAGTATAAGTAGTTCTTGAAGTTCCTAAATTCGATACGCTCACCTCATTTACAAGCGTAGTTAACCTATACTTAACTTGATTCCCCCATAGTTCTGTTAACACCTGAATATTAGATGCTGCACCGGATTGAGTTTTCAAAACACCAATCAATCTCTTTCTATCATAATTAGATGGCATAGTAGGAGAAGTTCCTGAGGCAGAAAATAGTGCGTCCACTACGCCAGTATCTGTTCTCATAATTAACCAAAAGAAATAAGTAGTATTGGCAGAGAATGTAGTCCCAGATTCCATGCCCCCCACACCGCTGCCAACGGTCCATGTAGCGTCTGCTTGCTTAATAATAGTAGATGGGAGATACATAACACTCGCAAATGTAGTATCCCATGTCCAACCCGGAGATATATTCCAATCATGTGCAGTATCCCCAGAATCTATGGAAGGTAGAAGTCCAGAGGGTGCTCTATCTAAAGGGTAAGTATCTTCTTTAGGGAAAGGAGGAGTCCCGGTATAACTAACCCAAGCACTCCACAGCCCAGTAGAAACAGAATAAGCCCTAGCCCAAAATTCATTGTCTGCAAAAGCACTCTGTGTAATATAATCTGTCGATACAGAATTTATTAAAACACACGCAGCATCGGTAGGAGAATTAGTATAAGGAGCAATTAAGTCCGCGTTCCCCTCTAAAATAAATAAATTAGCGTCCGCTACTTGGTTCTTTTTGCCATGGAATCTATTGTCTACTGCCAAACAAGTTGGAGGAGAATCCGTCTCGGACCATGTAGGGAGTGGTATGGCTTCTTTAATGCTAAAGAACTGGAATTCCAAAAACCTTAAGAATTTGATAAACCAATCTGGGAATGGATCTTTACCAGCGAAGTCAGAATATTTGAACTTAGTCTTCATTTTGAAAGGTTCTGTCCTGCACCTTGCATTCCGTAAGACAAGCCATCAAATTCAGGATTCGAAGAAAGAAGTGAGACGCCCTGAACTTCAAAAGTGAAGGATACAGCTTGAGAGATTCTAAAATCTGCTGGAGTATTAAAACGAGTTAGCGCATTACTGCCAGCATCCCATTCATAAATTTCTACTGGTGTTGGTGAGTAATTTGTAAAAGCGTATATCTTAACAATACATCCGGCTACCGTTTCAGTAAGCCTCGCTATTATTTCATTAACGATTTTATTCTCAGAGAAAGTCCCTTGATAATTAGGGTTGAGAGTAAAGCTTGCATTATCTGAAATTAGAGTATTACTGTTATATCCTGTCGGAGTGTTATAATCAGAGAAAAACCCATTTAGTTCCGGATCGGCCTGAATATCTGTTCCCCCTAAAATTGTAGCATTATCTTCTTTAGTCCTGGTAGCCCATGCAGTGGCTCCCATGTCCCATTTCTGCCAAGTTTTGGAGAACCAATTGTAAACTAAGTCTATTCCTAATTCAGGTAAAGAAAGAATATAAGTATTATTGATTTCGTCGGAGGTGGCAACGGCTCTATTATTGAGCTTATGCTCTTGGATGTAAGGAGTTATAATATCGCCAATTGTATCGTTAGAAATAGGGATAGTTCCCGAAGAGTTTACAATACAAACCCCTCGATTAAATAACCCGTAAATCGCACCATTGCAAACCACAAGAGAATTCTTATTCATACAAACAAGAGAATCATCGAATGTCACTACTTGGAAATCGGCTTCACTATACCCATTTATCAAATATGCACCATCTTCTTTAAAAACGAAAAGATTCTGATTGAAAAGATTCTTTAATCCTATTATTCTAAACCCGCGCCTGCCTATATCCAAATAGTTAAGAACAGGAACATTTTCCGGCTGGTTCAACTTAGAGAAAAATACTCTATTTAAAATAGCTGGCTCCATTTCTGTGTTGGTCTTAGTGAGAAGTGCTGTTCCAGAGTTATTAGTATCAGTAGGCCAATAAACACTATTCCCAAGCCAGTAATTCGCTAGATAATTAGAATACTGATCAGGCATATCGACGCCAAGTTCTGCGAATGGGCTTCTGTCATGATAAGAGAAATCTATGTAAGGTTGGCCTGGCATTGTAGATACCGTAATATCGCTATTTTGGTTGTTAAATCTAAATATAAACCCAAGATCTTGCCGTGGATCATTCATAATAACGCCAATCCAAGACACCGATGGAATAAAAGAATCTGGCTGTAATATTAATGGGTTATCTGAATATGTATCCCAGTTAGCTGTATATGTTATACCACCAATTGAAATTGATTGCGTTGGTGTCCCTGGGTCAGCAGGTGTCCCGACAGATAAATTGATTATAATCCTGCGAGGTTGGCCGGCATAGAAAGTGCGCCCTTGGTATTCTTCAAAATCTAAACATGTATTAGGAGGACTGTTTTCTTGTAAAATCCCTTCAGAAGAAACATTTGTGTATAATGGGATTTCACCAGCAGTTGGCATAGTAGCGCTTGGGGCCTGATATTTCAATACCCCAGCAGCAGCTAAATTAGGGCCAGTATACCCAACAGTGGATTGAACCGTGGAGGGGTAAGATAAGGCATACATCTCATCTGAAGGATCAAGAACAAGCGTCCCAAGATCTCTCGCCGAAAACAACATTATGCCACAATTAAAAGTATAATTGCTTGAACTTCTTATGGATCTAAACGCTGCCCATTGAGTCCATGGGTAATAGCAAACTATATTATATTTTTGCGGGCTCCCGCTACCTAATAAAATAATTCTTTCAGAAGGTGGCGAAAACCAATATTGTCCAAACCAATCTATATAAAATGCACAAATCCTTAAAGCAGCGGACGAATTAGCTGGCACTGTTATATTACCAGAAGCATCTGCTTTAACCATTATGTATTCTGGTTTTGGCAAGCCCGCTGAATAATATTGAGTCAAATGGACTATTGGTTGGCTTGGGATATACGGCTCTATATGATTAACAATCTTTTTTATACGGTTGGTAATGCTTGTTTCTGTAGTCCCGTATGTAGGAGAAGTCGCAGGATCCCAATATGAGACCTCTTTGCCTATAAAGCTATGGTAAAGGCTATACCCTATCTCCTTCCCATTGCCCTCAAATGTTGCAAGAGTTTCTATACCATTAAAATCTAAATCCTCGAATACGCCGCCTACTCCAAGGTTTGCAACTGGATCTGCGTCTGTTCCTATATAATAATAGCAATCATGTTCGTCTGTATCAGGGTTAATTGCGTTTCTATACGCCATTATTTTAACGAGGCTCGTCATCTGCGTTAGGGCCGGAGAAAGCTGGCCACCATACCCCATAGGATAAAGCCTTCTTCTTGGAGCTAAAATCCCGCTACGCTTGCTTTCAATGTTAGTGCAATCCGAAAGACTCCCAACAGGACGCTGGTATTCTATAATATTCCGGACTAGCCCACTAAATCTAGGAGTATCTTGATTCACATCAAACTCCTAAGCGCATTCTTAGAGATAACTTTCATGGATCCGGAATCGTCTCTTGGCGCAATATAAGTTGCTAGTTCCTTTTTCATCTTCTCAAGTGTTGCAAGCGCAAATGGGTAACGTGTGTTGTCCCCCATGATCTCTAAGAGACGAACTGACGCAAACTGAGCCGCTACCTCGAATAATTCTTGCGGTATTTGCGGATAAGAAGTTTTACCAGTAAGGTTTATATAGCAGCCGTTGTAAATGGCCGATAAATCAGTATTAGGATCTACATTCAAAGTTGTAGTAGAAGCAACTACACAAGTCACCCCTTCCGCTAAAACTCGGAAAGGAGAAACATTCTCCATAATATCGACTTTAATCGTAGAACCCGCTATTCCCCAACTTGATGGGATCGCTGAGTTTATAAGTAATTGCTGGAATCCATTGGAGATATTAAAATAATTACTGATTGTTCTACCATCTGCTTTCAAAACTAATTCAGAAGGTCTTTTATAGTAGTAGATGCGTAAATTCTGCCCACGGTTCCCTAGTTGTTGAGGCCAGAAGATAATCTTATCACCTTTGAAATAATAACCTTGTGGGTATGGGGTATAAGTATAACGTGCTTGCAGAAACCCATTCATTGGTTCAGGAACATTTTCGAAAGCTATTTGTGGAATATTAATGTATCCAACTACGGATCCAGGCGTAAAGAATACAGCCTGTCTGAGCTTTCTGCCCATTGCCCTTTGGGGAAGTGGGAATTCCTTTCCTTCATAATTAAACCCACCAGAGAATCCCACGATAGTCCCAAGCGAGCAAGTAGTGGAAAGAGTGTAATGATTGCCGATTTCTCCGGGCTCTATTGCAGTGAATACAATTCTTTCTGGATTATTTGGATCCAGCGCAGCGCTAACTTGATTTAAAACTGCCAATTGAACAACAATTTTTGCCAAAAGGTTGGCCATACTTTCCTCAATATCAGCTCCAATTAGGAATTGGGTGGCTCCAACTGGAGAAGCTTTAGCCGTAAAGGTTATGCCCGTAATTGTGAAAGTCTGATCTGCTGAAAAATTAGAGAATGTGGTAAAACTAGCAGTAGCGTATCCAGTAGGGTTTATGTTATCATATTCTTGCTGGGCTACTAAGATTTCATTTCTTCCCCCTATAATCCAAGGGCAAAGGCCATTTGAAATCTGGTAGTTAATAACATCTAAGATACTTACCCCACCAGTTGCAGAAATGGAAGAGTTTGCTCCGGAACGTAGTTTGGTAAGATCCAATAAAGAATCAGTTGATAAATCCACAAAATACGCTCCGAATCAATTAGGTTCCTGGATACAGACCGCCCCTCTTCAGCCAATCCGGCATTTGAACAGGTGGTCTGCCAGAATTGGAAGGTGCTTGCGCTAAAGTGAACCCATCATCAAGATCATTGTCTTCGGTATCTAACTCGAAGTCGTCCTGATCGTCGTCCATAGGTTTTTTAGCGAGAATTTTGGTAAGTGCTAAATCGTATGCGCTATCCATTTTTTACTCCTAATAAATATACTGCTCGCCGTTGTCTCCACCGGCAAATTGAGTGATCGTTGCGTTTGACAAGTTCTCACTTGCTGCGATTCCAAGCCCAACAAGACCAGGAACCAAACAAGTCACCGTTACCACTCCGGCTCCATCGCTTTCAGCCCTAAAAACTTTGTTAATGGCTTCAGTAGTAGAGGCGTTGATAGCAGCGGCCAGGTTGTCCCCAGTCGCACCAGCATCCGCTCCTATATTGAACTCGTTATTTACGGCTCCAGAAGCTCTGGCAGTAAAAGCAACATTCGCCAA
Source organism: Leptospira johnsonii (assembly GCF_003112675.1). NCBI lineage: Bacteria > Pseudomonadati > Spirochaetota > Leptospiria > Leptospirales > Leptospiraceae > Leptospira > Leptospira johnsonii. Next base: position 25,285 of record NZ_BFAY01000013.1, read on the forward strand.
GGTGTAAGCTTGTGCAGCAGTAGGTAATCCAGTGAAAGTTACGGTCGCGGTTGCTCTTACGTTCCCAATATCAATAAGATAAGGGGTAGAATCGCTTCCTTCTGGTTCTTCTAAATTAAGAGCCCCTCTGGATAAAGCCTCCAGGACCCTAACTAACCCAGGCTGCGAAGAGAACTGGGAAGTAGAATCCTGTTGCATGAATCCAGAGATACGGTTGTCGCTTTCGCTCGTGTTTACGTTGATGCTAATCCAACTCATATCTCTGTTCCTCTTAGTTCACAATACCTTCGAATCTTAAGAATCTCTTAGGATGCGCGGTAAATGGTGCCTGGTCAGTCATTGCACGAAGTTCAAACTGGCTGTATTCAGGGCGTGGCCAGAAGTAAATCTCGTTACCCATCGGCCATTTGAAAGTCACGTCAGTTGAACCGATACGTTTGATTCCGTCTTTAGGGACAAGGTAAGCATACCCTTCTTTTACGTATTGGTGTTGGTAGATCTCTACGATACCAGTTCCGCAATAGAATTTGATTGCTTCAGATCCTACATCCAATTCAGTTCTGGAGTAAGAGCTGTCAGTCATCCTCATAGAGGCAGCGTCATTAGCAAGCTTGGTCCAGGAAACCCAGTTCACAAACAAGCACATATCGCCTTTAAACCCTCTGGAAGCTACTCGAGCAACCCCGTCCTGAACCTTAGCGAAAGTCAAAGATCCCCCTACATTTAGAACGTTAGCTTTCCACTGGTTCCAAGTAGTAGGGTTGATATTGAATAACACATCGGTCAAGTTCCCGGAAATCGTATGGATCCCAACAGGTTCGTTCAAACGAGAGCCTTCGTTGTTCATATACAATTTGATTACGTTAGGGTTTGAGTTAATTGCAGTCGAAAGTGCAGTGATACCAGTAGAAGTCCCTTCGACGAAAATCAATCTGTTATCTCTATCAGAATCGATCTGATAAATATTGAAATCGGCGTCGGCTCCAGAAGAAACAAGAGTATTCCCGTTATAAAACTGGACTCTCAAGCCTTCCATACCTTCCCACATACCAGTCGCCCACTCTGATAGTTTACAGAGTAGTTCTAATTGTGTTCCGGATAATACCGTTCTGCTTGTGATAGTAGTTAAACCATTCTGGCCATAAAGGGAAAGAAGTTCAACAGTTCTCTCTGCGTTTTTCTTACAGGCAGACACCAAAAGTTTTGTGGATTCCGCAAAAGCTTGTTTGGTAGTCTGAGCACGCATGCTGGTTGCCCAGTCAAGCCACTCTGAGAAGTAAACGATGGAACCACGAATTTTTGCAGGCTCAGTCTCTAAAGAAACTGGGTTTTTCAACAAGGTTGCATTAGCTACCTGCCCTACAATTGTCGTTCCGTGAGAAGATTGGACCTCAACCGCTTCTTGGAAATAACCCCCGAGGTTATCTGTGGTTGAAAAATTAAAAAGTCTTTGGATTAGTGAAGTTTCTTCTTTAAGGGTAACGTATTGTCCCCAGATGTCCTTGAAGAAACCATTTAAGACGCTCTGATCTGTGCCAGCCATTAGCTAGTCTCCTATAGTTAAAGTTAACGTTTGGAGAGTTCGGAACTCTGAATTAGATGCAGGTTCGGAACCAGCTAAGGTTTTACAGATAGAACTGGTCTATCTCGCTATTAGACAGACACAGTTCTTGGGTAAGTCAACTATTTTTTAGCGCGCTTTAGTTTCTCCATAGTTTGCTCCATAAATACATCTGGCTTGATATACTTCTGAGGTCCTCTTTGAACCGGAGTGCCTGTCGGTTTACGAGTTTGCACTGCTCCTTGTTGCTTCATCTGTGTAACCTGTTGAGTTACGACTGCTTGACGTGCTTTTGGGGTTACCAATTTATTTGGAGAGGCCGTTGTGAGCCTTTGGGTTCTAGACATTAAGCGTTTAATTGCTTGGCTTGGAGAAATATCCATTCCAGATCTTCTTGCTATGTAAATTTCTTTTACAACATCTTGAATGTCTTCGTAAGTTGCTGGTAGAGAGTTTTTAGTGAGAATATTCCGGATGGTTCCTTCAATTTGAGGGACAAAGCCGTCCGCCTGGATTTCCATCTGTTGTTGTTGTAAACGCTGACGCTCCATTTCGATTTGCCTTTGCTCATCTTCCAGAGTATTGTCGTCGGCGACCGGAGCGAATCCTTCAACTCCCATTTGGCCATACAGCTTAGTTAATTCTGCCTCATATACACGGACTTGTGCATCTCTTGGAATCTTCAGAATTTTCATCATCTGAGGGACTCCTTTATCTGGTGTTTCGTGGACCATCTGAAGGAAGTTGTTTACTCCACCCCATTTCCCTTCCATTTCCTGAACTGATTGGCGAAGTTTACCCGCTTCGATTGAATTGTAGTTCATCTTGAGCATTTGCTGGTAAATAGCGGCATGGTGTTTCCCTATCTGCTCGCCTTCAGGGATTTTTAACGCTGATCTTATCTTGTTTTCAGATACGTCTACAATACCGCCTGTTGGTTTACGAACGTTAAAGAACTGCTCCTCAACTTGTTCCGGTTGCTCTTCAGTGCCAAGGGTTTCACCGTCGCCCTCGCCAATCTCTTCTACGATTTCTTCGGATCCTTCTCCAAGGCTGTCTACGATTCCTTCTAACGCCTGATCGGCTGTCATTCCTGTGTCTGCTACTTCCATTTTATTGTGCTCCTGCTATTGGTCCCGGTGCTATTCCGGCTACGTTCTGTTGTTGTTGTATTGCTTTCCCCATTGATTTTTGAACATCCGCTGGCGTCCCCATCCCGTTCCCCATGGCTGGAGGAGGTTGTGGAGGTGGCGGCGGTGGGATAATCTGCTGCCCCATAAGTTGTTTAATTTGTAGCACGACTGGATCCATTGGTGTCATGTTGGCGATGTGGGCTTGTTCATGAAGCCAGAGAGGATGCTGCATTCTTATTTCTAACGGCATATTGCGGAACTCTGGACGGTCCCAAACCTTGCAGTGATCCTTCAAGTGCGCGACATCGTCGTCAAACGGTAGAACTTGAACAGGCAGACCATTCTGGAGCATTTCTGATTCCTTGCGAATCGTAAGCTGTTTAGCCACGTCTTGCTCTGTAATAATGTCAGTATTTCCTGATTCTACTACTGAGAGAAGCTTTTGGGCATCTAACTGGACCCCGGATTGTTGAAGCATTTGGACAAGATCAATACGACCTGACAATGATCTGAGTGCTGGATTGCCGATCTCTACCGTCACGGATTGAATGTCCTGGAAAGTCTCTTTGCTCCAATTTAGAAGTTTGTAGTTAGAAAACTCCCCTACAATCTTTGCCATCCTTTCGGTGTCTGCATAGGTCCTGAGTATCTCCACCAAAGAAGACGCGTCCCCTTCCAGATACTTAACGCATTGGCCCTGAAAGAAGCTAAGGAATTGGACAGACTTAGCGTCCATGATCGAAAGCCCAATACCTGATTTGATACTGGTTGGAACTTGCCCTTGAGTGACTTCGTTAATCCCAGAGTTGAGATTCATTTCGTTATTGATGTCACTCTTGAACTGGACCATTTGAGCAGGGACATACATCTTATCCGCGATTGTTGGAGGATTGGTCCCCGCTGGATAAGAAAGTAAATTGTGGGATTCTGCAAGCTCTTTGAAGTTCACCTGTCCGCCATCTTCAGCAACCCAAGTCACTCCGGATCCTACGGCTATGTTTGACGCTATCTGAGAATAGAGACGATCATACATGGTCTGAAGCGGCAGAAGATCGAAGGTCATTCCATATCCAAATGGAGTCCCGTCTAATTCCCCACCAGAAATCCTTTGCACTGGCACTTTGTCATAAGGAAGAGCTGATCTCATAAACAGAGTCTCTTCATTGCTGAACATTGCAATCTGGCCAAGCGGGCAAAGAGCAGATGGCTTTTCATACCGAGTGTAGAAAGGCACCAGGTCGTCCGGATTAATCAATCCCCAATCCAAGAAGATATTCCTTCCGTAAAGGTAGAGGTCTGATTCAATATTGCGGATCTCGTCTTCAAACTCAGGGAAGCGTTTAATTAACTCGAAGCGATTTACATAGCGTCTGAGGGTAAACCCATTCACTTCCTTCCAGGAACGCAATAGCGGCTCTCTAATTACGTCCCAAGGGAAATAAGAATAACCTCTCGCATCTCCCTCAAATTGGAATTCAGTAGGGCCAGTTTCTTCACCAGCCTCCTCTTCTCCTCCAGCTTCATGCTCTTGGATTTCTTCTTCTGGAGTTTCACTGGCTTCGTGGGATATGGATTGCTCTTCCGGGCTCTTCATGCCGGTTATTCGTCCACCCATAATATCCCAAGTGATTTCGTGAAACCCCTCCCCTACGAATAGGGCACGGTTTGCATTGGTCCTGTAATCTTCCTCGAAATCCTGCTCATCATAGTAATAATTTACAACGGCTTTTGCGGTTTGGGTTTTCTCTTGGGAAGAACTGTCTGTGTTTGTGGACCTTGGGGTAAAGACTGGGCGCGAAGCAGTGACAAGGCTCATCATGTGTTGGACCAGAGGTTTAATCCGGTTTACGTATAGAAGGTCAAACTCTCCAGATTCTCCAGCTTTTGGGATCCTACCAAAGTGAGAGCTGACCCGATACATCAACCGATAGGCATAGTTCCATAGATCGTAAAGACCTACTCTTTGAGTGTAGTCATAATACCGATCAATCTCAGACATACACGAAACAATGAAGTCCTCGTCCGGTTGGTCTGTTATGTATAATTCCTTATTATTTCCTTCTAGCATAAGTCATTGCTCCTACGAATGGCGATTCTGTTTTATTTTGTGGGATGAAATGGGTTGAGTGAGAGATCCCGTAGTTCTCTGGGATTGGGTTGGTATGGCGGTCAACCATTAGGTTCAAATAGATAAGTGCTGCAATGCCGTCGAAGTGACCAAAGCCTTGAACTCTTGCGAATTCCTGGTTTCTTTTCCCTTCTCTCCAAATACCGTTCTTAACTTGTTTGATGAGTGCTGGGCAGCCTTCTGGGTCGATTATGATCTGACCCGCCTGAATACGAAGGCGAAGCTGTTGAACCATTGATTCCAGGTCCATTTTCCGAACGGGAGCAAACTTCCTATTTTGAGTTCGATTGAGGAATTTGATAATGTCAAGATCCGTATCACCGATCTCTTTGTGAATGTTTGGCCATCCAAGTTCTTTCTGGATACGCTTTATCGCATCCCCTACCTTGTCCGCCCGAGCCTCATTGCCGTAGACCTCATACTCACGTTCACAGTATAAAACACCTGATCCAAATTGATAACTTGCGAATATTCCGAAGGTCCCGTCTTTTGTCCCCCAATCCCAAGCATCGTATTTATGATAAAAACGGTAAAACTCATCTCTTGGAATCTTCCTCTCAAATGAAGTGGACCACTCCGGTAAGATGATGATCTCAGGATCCGCCAAGCGTTTGCAGAAATACTCTCTCTGACAGTTGATTGAATCAATTCCACCTGCGTTTCGAATAGCCTTCTCTTTCTGTGCTTTTGTCAGGTCCTCGTTATCGTCAAGAGTTAGCTTGATATAATCCCCGTTCGCATCTGATTCAGCGGCTATGCTGAAGGATGGGTGATCTGGCATTTTGGAGGTAGAGGTAAGGATGTAATTTACTGCGTTTGTAGCCGTTAACTGTTGAGGGGAGATAATGGATTCGAGAAGATAGATAATGTGGTCATTTACCCCAGCCTCATCAATTACGTTTACGTCTGAATACGGGCCCCTCTGGTTCTCAATGTCCTTGATAGAATCGCACCCAATTAGATAGATCCTGGTCCCAGTTGTAGGGAACTCATAGTAAGAGTCAGTGAACCGGTAGACTGGGCGTAAGTGAACTGGAGCGGTTTGGCAAAGCCTATCCATGATTGGAAATACGAATTTACGGCAAACCTTCTGAGACTGTGCATAATAGTTGCAAATCATCTTCTCTTTCAGCCCACGCTTGAGAAGTTTTACTAGGATTGTAGTGGTCTTTCCTAACTTTCTATGACACTCTCCAAAGATCAAATCCCCTCTTTCAGGTGCGTCGATGAAATCCATTAGCTTTTGCTGTGTATTATTGAGCAGGAAATCAAGTTCTCCAATCTCCCATAGATGAGGGATTACTTCGGACTTAGTCAGTTCGAGAACTTCAGGTCTCAGGGCTACTGCTTGCACTCTTGACTGCCTCCTTAGCTAATCGGATCAACTCTTCTCTTGATAATTGATTATCAATAACAACAGAAGGCAAGTCTTTTCCATTTGTGGTATGGTCCACTCGATCGGTAATGAGAGCTAAGTATTTCCCTGCTAATTCGAGGGCTTTGGTTTTAGGATGGAGTTTGATTGTGTGAAATAAAATATCCCCTTTCTTGGAAACCGCTACAGTATAATCCTGTATTGCTCCGGGACGAATTTCTTTGATCTTATCTAAATCAATCCTACCCTCTTCATCCAGATAGTCAGTCATCCGAGCCATGGTGAGATCTCTTACCTCTCTTTCCCAGATACTTCTAAATTCATCCTCCTCATCCAACATCTTCTTACGAAGTGCTTTATTTACTTGAGACCTAATATCAGCATTTGTAAGCAGCCTTGATCCGTTTGCCCTTGCGGTTGAGTCATCGCAATCATACGCCTTTTTATAAGCCTCCGTTGCGTTTAGGGATTGGATATAGTATTCGATGAAAAGCTGTTGTTTTGGATTAGTCATATTGATATATCATTATCATTAATAGGTCAAAAAAAATCCCTCTTTTACGAGGGCTAGTGTATCTCTTGGATGAAAATGAGATCATAGTTTACTTGCTAATTCTTTCCTTAGATTTCGAAAGTGTTCAAGCGTTATTTTGGTGTTGGGGGTCTGTTGGAGTTGGCCGAGTGCCCAGTGAGTGTCTCCTATTAGTTCATAGTGGTAGGAGGTGCCGAACATGTTGGGAGTGGAGTAGATGCGGTGTTCAAACTTCATATTCTGCCTATTTTATCTGCGTATTTAAGTAAATCTTGCTCTAACTCTATGGTGTTTTTGCCTCGCACTATTACGTTGTCAGTGTGGACTCGAAACTTATCCCCATTTAGAAACACTACGTCTCCTTTTGCGCCTTCGGGGATCGTAAAACTTATTGATGAATAATTAGGGTCAAACTTCATGATAGATACCGTATTTCTGTAAAACTTCTAGCACTTGGCTTAATGCCCAATTGGAATCAAATGTAGGGACTTCATACTCCTCAAGATCGTCATCATCCCAGGTCCAATCAGTTCCCACGCCAGATTCAATTGCTTCTAATAGATCTGCTCTAAATTGGTTTTGGTCAAATTCCATGCTTCCTTTTCCATTCTTCGTATCTTTCTCGTTGCTCTATGACCATAGTGGCATTCTACGAGAAATTGGAGAGGATTACGCGCATACTCTGCCACATCAGATTCAAGGAGTTCATCGTTCATTTGAGATTTTTATTCCAATTTTGAATAACTCTCCATCTTGAATCAATGAGTGCATCTTCAGAATCACTGGTAATTATAAATTTAGACCCATTCGGGAATTTCCAGCAGGCTTCCCTCTTCCTTCTTACTACATATTGATAGCAGAAGATAAAGAAACAAATACCGAGAGCTATGTAACCTATCACATCTTTATCCCTTTAAATGCTAAGGTGTTCTTGATTTCAGTGTAGTGCTTGTTGGATTCGACGACCTCTGCTTTTACGGCCGTGATCTCGTCCTTCATTTGTGTTATGGCCTGGACACTCCCTCTTTCACGGTTATACAAATAATATGCCGCTACCCCAAGAATTGGCCACCAAACCAATACAATCAGAATCGAAATTAAAACGTAATCCATTCTATACTCCTTTATTTGCTATACTAATTACAAGCGCGCCACAGATCACGACAAACCCAATGGCTGCAAATATAACAATCACTTCTTTCAAAGGTTCTCTCCCATGGACTTTACACCTAAAAGAAAGGCCTGCTTCCAATCTGGCCCTGTCCCGAGTCTGTGCATTTTCTGAACCTGTCCTTCCTGAATCATCATAGTGAGAACATCCCAGCCAATCGTTTCGCCTTCTTTATTCATCTGTCTGCGAAATCCGACTGTCATAATCGCCTCGCCTCTCAGATACTCCTGGAACCCTTCTTCTTGTGGCGCTTCTTCTTGTGGCGCTTCTTCTTGAAAAACTTCTTCCGCGTTCTCTTCTTTTGTTTGTTTTGGTTTCATGTAATTTCCTTATTCGTTTGTTGTGAAAAAATTCTTAGTAAATCTTGTTACTATACCAGGTTTTTCAATCTTTTCTTTTGTTTTCTTAATTCCAAGATCGAAATATTGCACTCCTAAATGGATGATCTTTGCAAGCAGTTCCGGCCCTTCAATCCTAAACTTAACTTTATCAGTATCGTTTATGGCTTCACTTGCATCCGGAATCAATACCGCTGCTATAATGTTGTGCTTTTTGCAAGCGTATTGGAATGCTTCTACAAACCCCTCAATGTCTGGTTCTTTCATTTATTCCACCTTTTCTTTATATTCTCTCTCCCAGCGTCTCTTTTTGCCGAATTGTATTCACGTCTTAATATGTCTACCTGCTCAGTTTGAAACATATCCCGGATCTCAGCGTCTGACATGTTCTTTATGGCTATTTCAGCTTCTCTGTCGATTTCTGTTGAACGTTCCATTACTGCCAAACTCCTCCCACTAATCTCTTAAACCACCATTTCCATGGATGCATCACCTTATAGCCTAAGCAACGATACATATACCATTCGGCTCTTTGATCGCGCTCGGCTATTTCGTCTTTTTCGAGTAAATCTGTAATGTTCATAACCCTAACTTCTTAAATGCAATCTTGCGCATGTCTTCTAAATGTTTTTCTAAACGTTCAATTTCTGGAGTATGGTTAATTACCTTATCGCGAAATCCAGCTTCTATTAGCCCATTAGAAAATGCAGTTAAAACATTAGTCGATTCATAATACCCGAATTTCATAAATGGCTCCAATGAAACATATGGCTCCTTGATAAGCTCCATTACAACGTCCACAGGTGCAGCAGAATATCTAGACCCCGCTTGCTCCCCAGTGAGATAAAGCCTAAGACCCCCCATGCCAGGATCATTAATTATCGAAAGTTTATATTTCACATTATCCCTCCTCTCCAATAGTTCTAGAACCTATTGAAGTTTGAAAGTGTTCGTTATCCGATAAGCCTTACAGCCGCATCCAATACCAAAAACGCTAACGCAAGGTCATGATAGTTTAGTTTACCGTGGATCTCTTTTAGCCGAGCGAGAAAATTGTTCTCTATTTTCTTTTTTGGGCCACGTTTTTTAGTCTCTTTCTTTACAGACTTCTTCTTAGCCGCGCTTGCCTCTGGTTTGCGGCTACGAGTTTTTTTTGCTGGTGTTTGTGTTGTTTCTTCCATTGTTGTTATTCTCCTATTTAGTTAATAATTGCTCTTTTAGCATATTTAAAGAATTAAACCTATTTTCTATATATGCCTTTTCGGACCAAGACAGTGCTTGTTGAGCCGCAATTTCGGACCATATGCGCAACTCAAACGATAAACCATCTATTAAAATTTGCATTTGCGCTTTAGTTAGATCGTCCATTCACTTTCTCCTATTTAGTTAAATCTAAAATTCCGCTTGGCTCTTTATATTGTTTTACTTTTGGCATATTTTCTCTTCTCACCAAAACATTTCCCACCTGTGCGCGATACAGAAAACTGCCCACACGTTTAAATAAATCATAAGGGGTGTATTCATAGCTTTTTCTATCTTTTTCGGCCTCGTCTAGCATTCTGTCGAAATCTTCGTCTTTCATTATTATTTCAGCGGGCGGATTCTCCGAAACGCATATTGATTCAATGTATTCCATAGTTATTTTATCAGGGGTCATAATTGCACTTTCTCCTATTTAAACCAAAATTCTATCTTATCAAAACGTATTTCGAGGCCTTTTTCGTCTAATTTGCCAAGCTCAGCTTCTATTGGGACTCCATTAATATGTAAAATAATTTTTACACCTTCTGACCCATTAAAGAATGCACTCTCAGTAAACCCAAAACGAGCGTTCGTTGATAGAAACTGTCCGAGATTAATGGGTTCCACTTACTCTATCCTTTATCCATCTCTCCGCATCCGGGAAATGCTCTACTATTTTACAATACCGCAACCCTAAAAGCTTACAGTCTTTACCGTAATTATCCAGGTTAATGCACCCGCATACAAATCTTACGTTCTCTCTTACCATCCGGTATTTCTTGAATTTGATCGTGCCTTGTGGTAGCAAATGTTCACAGACTATCTTTCCAAGTTCAAGTATTTCGTTGCAGTTTACGTTTTCGCATTTCTCACCTACAAGAGCGGCTTTTATTTCATCTTGCCAGTCTATTTGGCGTTGGCGGACTTTACCTATTTTACGGATCATCTTGTAACGAAATAAAAATACGCTATGCCCAAAATGGTTAAACAAATTGCCTGAATTGCTGTATCACTCATTCTTATTTCTCCAAAAGCTCAGGTGTTTCGTAAATATTGCCAATAATTTCACAATTACCGCCAAGCATAAGTCCCCATGTACCACGCCGATATTTCCAATGAGGCAATTCATCTAAACCGGAGTAATCTAAATCAAACGCAGCACGATCTGGATGCCATATTACTTGATATTTATCACTTTCGTCATACATAAATCCATTAGGGTCAAGCCCCATGCTATTGTCCGCTGTCATATTGCCGTCAAATGAAAGTATATCACCTTCGTAAATCTCTCGGCCGTTCTTATCCTTAAGTCCTGTGTATTGTCCGA
>NZ_BFAY01000014.1 GCF_003112675.1 Leptospira johnsonii
GGTTCATATTAATATTTAATCAAAATTTTTTATTTCAATGAATAGATTCAAGTAATTTAAAACATTTCTTTGATTCTTTATATTTCGAAAATGGCGTATAACGAACTAGTCGCTCCGAAGTCGCCGTGCTGAGCAATAGCGAAGACGGGAACGAGAATTGCCAAGCAATTCGAGTTACCGAGGCGATTTGGCGAAGCCCAAGCGCAACCTCGCGCAAGCGATGGTTAGCGCGCAGTGGAGCGGCGCAGTTATACGCCGTGGGCAGGTCTTACCAGATGGTTTTTAATCCAGAGATTTTATACTTTTTCATCACGGAATCTTTTGAAATTAAAGTATATTTCTTTGAAATACACTGCCAAATAATCATTCTATCAAAGGGATCCTTACGAAAACTTTCCTTCAATTTATGGTAGGAGGAAGCATCTTCAGGATTAAGTTCAATTGAATTGATATTTAATTTTTCAAGATAGTTTAAGATATCTTCTGGCTTTATCCCAGAAAGATTCAGTTTGCCTAATCTGAACTTTAAAGATATTTCCCATAAAGAGATTGAACTAACAAAAATTTGATTGTCTTGGTTTTCAATAATATCGATGACTTTCTTGCTTAATTGTTTTGAATCCGCAATAACCCATAACAAGGCATGAGTATCTAATAAATAATGCATTATAAATTAAGAAATTCCTCTTCGGAAATACTAAAATCTTTCGCAAAAGAAATTTTGACCTTCCCATCTAGGATGCCTACTTTTCTTTTTGAGGCTGTTTTTTTCTCAACGGGAACAATCAGCGCAACTGGTTTCTTTTCTTTACCGAAAAGAATTCCTACTTTTTCTCCATTCTTAACATATTCCAAGACCTCAGAAAAGTGAGATTTGAGCTCGCCAACGGGGAAGGATTTCATACTTTTAAATTTACAGTTAAGTTGACAACTTGTCAAGATAAAATACAGAGAATTTCTCAGGTTTTTTCTTTACCAATTATTTTGCCCATGGCGTATAACGACCAAGGCTTGACGACGTTTCGCGAGTCCGCAAGGACTTGGCGCGAGACTTGCCTTGCAAGGCGAGTGACAAAGCGAAATGTGCCGGAGGCCAAGCGAAGGTTGCGAAGCAATCCTGAAGCGCAGCGTCAGAGCCGAAAGTTAAGCGCCGTTTAATTCACTCATTGGCTGAATGTCGATTAGCGAATATTCATTCCTGCCTGTAATCTTTTTGCCCTTCAATAGCACTTTATCTTCCCAGAGCGGCTTTACAATGTCAGCAAGTATTGCATGATCAACTAATATAATAAAATCTTTATTGTTATCGTCCGTTATCTTTATTTTATTTTTCTTAGCATCAGCAAAAGAAAGAGTGCCTTCTATACTTATTATTTCATCAGTATCTGATATTGAATTACTTAGAAATGATGATTTTAATCTGTTAAATATTATACTTTTCTCTGCATTGTTAACATTTGCAGTAAATCCAACCATCTTTATATTCTCTCCGTCAGGAGCTAAAGACTGTGCCAACGCGATAAAATTTCTATAGTAATCTTCTTCCGGAATTATTTCCTTCAACTGATCCTCTTTTCTATCGTTTACATATTCGAGAGCCTTCAACAATTCTTCAATTACAGAATCCTGATTCTCGATTCCCGGTAGAATGGGCTCATTTTTGGGTTTACCCAGTTTAATTGTTATAGCATAGCTCGCAGCCCGAGGGACTGATAAATACAACTGAAAATCATCTTTTATTTTTTCTTCTATTCTACCTTTTGTCCGGAATGGTTTTTTGAGTTTTCTTTCGACTATTCTATATAGCATTTTCTCGGTAACATTGAACTTATCGATAAAGATATTACTATGAATTATTCCAAAACCAACTTCATTTCCGACTAAAGAGAGTTGAATTTCTTTATCATCAAGTTCGATGCCTTTAAGTTCGTTGTGACGAGCGAAATGAATTTCCTCTAAGAGATTTCTAAGCTCCTCCAGTAAATATTCAGGTGGATTTCCTGTAAGCGCTTTACAGGTGTAAATTTCAGCTTCACGCGGTTTGTCTGCTTTCAGTGCCAAAGCAGCTGCGCTGCGATAGAGAATTGTCTGTGATGGTTCAATATTAGTCTCTTTCTCTAATAAAGTTGCAGCCTTTGCTTCAAAACGATATGCAGCTCTAAAAAAGCCTACGAGCACGAGTTTTCTCGCCCTTAATTTTAGCAGATACCCCCCTTTCCGCCAGATCCATTGCAGTCTTGTGAAAAAGTTCAATTTGCTGCATATAGATTCACAACGGTTTTCGACTGAGTAAATTCTGACACGGAAATAAATACTGACAAACCAGAATTCGCCGATCGTTCTGCTTGTTTAATCTTACTATTTACTCGCTTAGTAATATCTGAATCACTCCCCTTGAGTATTCCAGAAACTTCTAGACGGGCTTTTCTTTGAAACAAAGGGCCTGGATCATCTTTTTCACCTAGCCAATAATCAATACCAGTCGATTTCATTGATCTTTCAATAATCTTATAATTCGTTTTATCGATTATTGTAGCCAATGCAAGACCTACTGCCGCATTTTCAGTTGCATCTTGTAGATCAGCATAAGTTTTCAAAAGTTGATCGGTAATTTTTATGAGTCTGACTTTGGCGAGCTCATTACATATGCCACTAAGATTTAACGAAACTGGATTAATTTTGCCAGTCTGATGGTAGCAGACACTAATATTTTCTACTAAAACCATACCGAGACTCTTTGTTAAGGCAGGTTGGCCTTTGGCAAGCTTCATAATTTTTAAGTATTTTGTTTTATTCATATTTGCTTAAATTTTTAAATGGCGCTTAACGACCGAGCCTTGCCGACGTTGGCGAGCTGAGCAAAGCGAAGACAGGCACGAGAATTGCTCTGCAAGTCGAGTGACTGAGCCAATGTGCCGTAGGCCAAGCGAGAGTCGCGAAGCGAGCTCGAAGCGCAGCGGCAGAGGCGAAAGTTAAGCGAAGTCCCGCCCAAACACGTTGCACCCAAAACAAATGTGCTATCAAAGAATAATCCAATACAATCGACTTGCCAACAACAATACGAGTCGCTCCCCTTTTGCGAGATTGGTTAGTCTATAACCATGAGATACATTACCTACTCTGGATTTCGAGATGCAAAAACCTGCGATGGCACCAGTCATAAATGGGGAGCGTAGTCAGAATCAAATCTACTGCGGCTCTTAAATGAATTCCTAGTATTTCCGAGCTTCAAAAACAAAAATAAAAATCTGCGGGATTTCGCTTAACGAACTAGTCGCTCCGAAGTCGCCGTGCTGAGCCATAGCGAAGACGGGAACGAGAATTGCTCTGCAATTCGAGTTACCGAGGCGATTTGGTGAAACCCGAGCGAGGGTTGCGAAGCATACCCGATGCGAAGCGGAGCGACGCAGTTAAGCGATGCGACCGCTTTTATTTGTAGCTATCTTTTCTTTGATCTATATCAACAAAGATTACTAATAGTTCATTATCTTTAATCAAATAAAATAAACGATACTTACCAATGCGATATCGATAAAGGCCATCAAACTCACCTTTCAGCTTTTTAATATTCGGTCCAAAAAAGGGATTCTTTTTAAGAATCGGGTATACGTAGTCAGTTAATTTCTTTTGAAGATGAGAGAATTGGCGATCTTTGAGTTTGCTTTGAAATGATTCAGTTTCCGCTATTTTATATTCAACGGACAACTTTATACTTTCCCTGCGCTACTTCTTTGAGACCTTTTTTCAAAGACGAAATAAGTTGCTTATCAGAGAGAATTTCATCCATCTCCTCATCTGAAGCATAAAATTCATTTGTGAGATACTGAATGGCAGCATTCTCAACAAAATTTGAGATAGTACGCCGCTCGCCTTCAGCCGCTTTTTTAAATATATCATAAATCGGATCTTCGATACGCAATGTAATTGTTTTAGACATACTCATTAGACCTGCATTTTTATTCATAATATAGCATTATAATTCTAATGTCAAATTGCTTTTTGTAGCTTTTTTAACAAAACTAACTCTTTGTTATTTTTAGTTTGGCAGACAAATTTAGCGGTCGTTTCGCTTAACGACCAAGGTGTTCCGACGTTTGCGAGCTGAGCAAAGCGAAGACAGGCACGAGAATTGCTCTGCAATTCGAGTGACTGAGCAAATGTGGCGTAGCCCGAGCGAGAGTCGCGAAGCGAGCTCGAAGCGCAGCGGCAGAGGCGAAAGTTAGGCGACGTCCGACCCAAACACGGTGCAATCTAAATTACTTTCTAATTTACTACTAGTAACCAGATGCCAAATCGATAAAAGTACTTCTTGTAACGAGTAATTCGCTCCGAATACGCGAAGCATTAGAATCTCTCGCTAAGATCAAATTATATAGATGCAATCCAATTCTAGGCACCAGATCATAACAGGAGCGACCGCGTGGGAATGAATTTAACGCCGGCCCGAATACGAAAAATATAAAACCTGAAGCCTAAAAACAAAATTTTGTCGGATGTGCGCCTAACGACCAAGGCTTGACGACGTTTCGCGAGTCCGAAGGACTTGGCATGAGGCTTGCTCTGCAAGACGAATGACAAAGCGAAATGTGGCGCAGCCCGAGCGAGAGTGCGTAGCATCTCGAAGCGAAGCGTCAGAGCCGATAGTTATACGCCGTGATGAGGTTTTACTAATTTAAATAGCCGCCAAAAACCCAAACCATACTAGTATATCGATTAGAAACGGCACAAGATGTATACCAGTCGAGATCTTGTTGAGCAAAATACCAATAATCTTCTATATTATTTATTTTCTCTTTCTTTGCAGTTCTAGCATATAGGACTAATTCCCTACCTTTAGGGAAATACGGAACTTGAAAGTTAGCATTTTCATCGCTTTGAGGACAATTGTAGCTTTTAGATTTAATTGAAGGTTTTTCTCTAATCATTATATTTGTTTTAGCTAATACCTTTCTAGGTTCAATTATGACCGATTCAACATCTTTAATTAGAATATTAGTTCCTACTGGTTTTAAAGAACTTCCATAATAAGAAGCCAGGCCACACTTTAACGATTCTGAATAAAAAGGATCCGCGGATTCTGGAATCAATTTACAAATTACATTTTCAACAAAGCTATTATCCTCAGGGCATAACGAGTTTTCAGCGGCGATTAAATGTAAAGTATTTCCAACCAAAGTATATTTCCCAGAGCCTCCTCCACACCCCTCGCCGATAAATTCTTCGGTATAAGTACCATCCGCTTTAAAAGTCATCAAGTAGCCATAAGAAAATAGCATTCCATAGTTCGACCATTGATTCTTAGTTAATTTATCTTTCGTTAAAATGCCAAGTGGAATATTTATCTCTTCTTTTACGCAACTCGACAAAAGCATTATTATAAATAGAATATTCTTTTTCATAAGTTTTTAATTACTCATCATGGCGTATAACGAACTAGGCGTTCTGACGTTGCCCGAAGGGCAATGTGGCGAAGCCCGGAGCGAGGGTTGCAAAGCAAGCCCGAAGCGTAGCAGAAGCGCCGGAGTTAGGCGACGTCCGACCCAAACACGGTGAAATTTAAATTACTTTCTAATTTACTACTAGTAACCAGATGCCAAATCGATAAAAGTACTTCTTGTAACGAACAAATCGCTCCGAATACGCGAACCATTAAAATCTATCGCTAAAATCAAATTAGGCGGATGCAAATCAACTCTCGGCACCAGGGCATAACAGGAGCGGCCGCGTGGAATAAATTTACATCCGGCCCGAATACAAAAAATACCAAACCTGAAGCCTAAAAACAAAACCTTGTCGGATGTTCGCCTAACGAAAGAGCAGCTCCGAAGTTCGGCGCGTGCGAAGCACTTGGCGCGAGACTTGCTCTGCAAGACGAGTGACAAAGCCGAATTTGGCGAAGCCTGAAGCGAGGGTTACGAAGTAATCCCGAGCGGAACGGAGCTGCGTAGTTAGGCGTAGTAACGCTTTTATAACTTACTTTTTATTAATTCTTTAATAACTAATAAATCACTTGGAGAAAAGTCCGCATCATACGGAAACTCGCCCGAATAAAAGCGAATTGAAAGGCTATTTGCATTTAGTAAATTATTCTGTAATTCCTTAGTTAGAATAACTTCGGCAGAATATGAGTTCCACGATGAAAATCTATAACCCTCAATACTATTTTTAGAATTTTGAAGTTCGATTTTGATTTTCTTATCATCTAGTTTGAAAAAAGCGGAAGAAGCCAATGGTGGATCATGGTCTGTGAATTTGGAAAAAAGATAACACTTAATAATAGGTTCTGAGCCTTCAGTCACTGTTTTCGTCAATGTTACAAAGAGTGTTTTAGCGCCTCGTGATATAGAATTTGTATAAGCATACAATTCCAAACTAAAGGTAGTCTGATTTTTAAAGTCATCTTTTAGAACTTTAATTTTCCCATACGAAAGGCATTGCAATGTTAATATACCTATTATTGCTATGACTGATTTTCTCATTTTTCCTGTTACATTATTATTACTATTTGTTAAATTGGAAGCGTTATTACGCCTAACGACCAAGGCTTGACGACGTTTCGCGAGTCCGTAAGGACTTGGCGCGAGACTTGCTTTGCAAGGCGAGTGACAAAGCGAAATGTGCCGAAGGCCAAGCGAGAGTGCGAAGCAGCTCGAAGCGCCGCGTCAGAGCCGATAGTTAGACGTAGTTGCCTAATTATAACTGATTATAGTAATCAATTCTGTTGAATCAAACATATCAACGGGAGAAATTACTGGTTCCGAATACGGAATATTATTCCCATATCTCTTTTTCATTAAATACTGTACTTTAGACGACGATAGATCAAAATCTTTTAACGTCTTTAAAATGCCTAATTTTTTACCTGTAAATTTATCATACAATTTCCAGATTAATTCAGTACAGTAGATACGATCATCTTGCCAGCCGAAATAAATGTCATAATGCCGACCTAAAAGAGAATCGCCATATTTCTTCATATCTTGAATTTTACTTTCGGTTAATACTGTTTCGCGATCTTTAAGTCGTTTGATAACATAATGATTTTTCTGACCTCTTTTAATAAAGGCAGATAAAGGGGTAATTTTTACAGGTTCAACCGCTTCAAGAACCTTATAGTCATTACCATATTTGAAAATGACTCCTACGTGAGTGTATCGCGATTTAGTTGCTGCTTTTATTGCTTTAGCTTGTTCAGAGTTTGATTCGTGGAATATAATATCCCCTTCCATCAAATCGGAAAACTTAATTTGCTCAGCTTTCAAGTCCCAAAAAGACAGAAATAGAATTATTACTAGGAAAAGCGTCTTATTCATTTTTTCTTCTTCAATTTTATTTTTAGGCAATTACGTCTAACGAAAGAGCGGCTCCGAAGTCGCCGTGCTGAGCCATAGCGAAGACGGGAACGAGAATTGCTTTGCAAGTCGAGTTACCGAGGCGATTTGGTGAAACCCGAGCGAGGGTTGCGAAGCATACCCGATGCGAAGCGGAGCGGCGCAGTTATGCGACGGTTTGACTTGCCTGCAGAGAATCGATAGAAATTAGCTAAAGCATTCCCGCATATAGGGTAAATCATCTACTCTGTGGTGGGACGTCGCGATTACTAAGCAAAAGACCCTGAAATTTCTCCAAATCAACAGGCTTAATATGCCTTTCTAACAAAGCTGGGAATCGGTGTAATTTCCCGCTTGGGCGTATCGGACGTCTTTCAAATCCACCGCCACAATTTGGGCAGACATTTTGCAAAACTGATCTAACGCAGTCCTCACAAAAGGTACATTCAAAAGAGCAAATGAAAGCCTCCAGGCTATCACTCGGGAGGAGTTTCGCGCAATTCTCACAAACGGGACGAAGTTCTAACATAACATTTACTTTCTGGAACCGGCTTCTTACCTTTGCAAGCAAGAGTCAAGAAGCACAAAGGAATTCATATTAGGTTGAGAACCGATGAACTCGTTTTTTGCAGGCCAAACTGTCGCATAACGACCAAGGTGTTCCGACGTTTGCAATGGCACGAGTTTGCTCTGCAAACGAAGTGACAGAAGCAAATGTGGCGAAGCCCGAGCAAGGGTTGCGTAGCAAGCCCGAAGCGCTGCGGAAGCACCGATAGTTAAGCGCAGTTTGCTTTACTTTTTGTATAAAACCGCTTTGTATTCGAAATCTTCTTGGGGATTATTTTCTACACGTTTTTCATCTTCAAGCAAAGGTTGAATCCAATCGTGCAATTGTGAAAGTTTATCAAACTTTGGAAAACGATTTTCTGGCCAATGTTCCAACATTTGCGTCAGCGAGAAGAGAGCTTCACAAGATCGTCTTGGAAATATGAAGGAATAACCTTCTTCTATTTCTTGATAGATCGAATAATGATGACTATAAAGAAATTCATCCCAATTCTCTTCAATTTCCGTTTTACTCTTTATATCAATTATTTCTGTGTCCGCAAATTCCTTTACAGCATTCTGGTCCCAAGCGTCTTTCAGAAGACTTCTAGCTTCGATATCTGTTTTTGGTCCACTATAACCGAATATAGTGAATAGGAAGTGATCCTTTAATGACGCACGCAACGAGTCCCAAGATCCTTTGATGAGAAAATCTGAGTTATAGTCTTTATGCTCAACTGGAAAAAGGATTGGTAGGTCATTGGATTTAGCACCACATTTCGGACACATCGTACTTTTAGGAAAAAGTAGATCGTCTTTTTCACAATAGTTATGCCAAACATTTCCATGGAGAAAAACAATATTAGGAAGATAATCTTTAAATTTATAGTTTCTTTCGTACGCCTTAATTAATAAAGGATCCCAATTAAAACTCGCTATGATATCTTTTTTTCTAAGAGAAAATAATAGATTATCATAAAGATTAACCTCATCAGGTAAATCGATTTTTTCAAAGTAATCTCTCACTCCTTTTTCTATCTTACTTTTAAGCGAATCAAACTGGCCTTTATCATAAATGTAGCTATATAATGCTTCAAAATCTTCGGAATACGCATTCAAGCCGTAAGACTTAATTTCATCAGTTAAATCCAGAAACTCAGAAACATTCTTCAAATTAGGAAGGAAGCGACCATTCTTATCTCCTTTCGGCAGAGCTGCGATACTCGCCCCGGCTCCTAACAAGAAGACATGTGATTTTCCTACAACATTTCGCATATTCTTATCAAAGCAAAATTTTAAGCAAATTGCGCTTAACGACCAAGGTGTTCCGACGTTTGCGATGGCACGAGTTTGCTCATGCAAACAAAGTGACAGAAGCAAATGTGCCGGAGGCCAAGCGAGAGTCGCGTAGCGAGCTCGAAGCGCAGCGGAAGCACCGGAAGTTAGGCGACGTCCGATCCAAACAAGGTGCATTCAATTGTTTGCATTTTGCTAATTCAGTAAATTGCCGTTTCGATAGAGTTCTTCTCTTTAGATGAAAAATTCCGCTCCGAATACGGCACCAGTTAGAACTTTTCAATGCAATCTAATTATCAAGATGAAACTCAAAGCTCGGCAGCAACACATCACAGGAGCGGACAAACCAGAAGGAAGATTCACTGCGGCTATATTAAAAAGATATTTAACCTAAATTAAAAAAGAAAAAATTTATCGGATGTCCGCCTAACGACCAAGCCTTGCCGACGTTGGCGAGCTGAGCAAAGCGAAGACAGGCACGAGAATTGCTCTGCAAGTCGAGTGACTGAGCCAATGTGCCGAAGGCCAAGCAAGAGTCGCGAAGCGAGCTCGAAGCGCAGCGGCAGAGGCGAAAGTTAAGCGATGTCCCGCCCAAACACGTTGCACCCTAAACAAATGCGCTATCAAAGAAAAGTCCGATACAATCAGATTGCCAACAACAATACGAGTCGCTCCCCTTTTGCGAGATTGACTCTCCTCTAATCATGAGCTTCTAGTCCGACTCTGGATTTCGAGATGCAAAAACCTGCGATGGCACCAGCCATAATGGGGAGCGAAGGTCAGAATAAAATCTACGGCGGCTCTTAAATGAATTCCTAGTATTTCCGAGCTTCAAAAACAAAAATAAAAATCTGCGGGATTTCGCTTAACGAAAGAGCGGCTCCGAAGTTCGGCGCGTGCAAAGCACTTGGCACGAGTTTGCTATGCAAACGAAGTGACAAAGCCGAATTTGGCGTAGCCTGGAGCGAAGGTTGCGAAGCAATCC
Organism: Leptospira johnsonii; assembly: GCF_003112675.1. NCBI lineage: Bacteria > Pseudomonadati > Spirochaetota > Leptospiria > Leptospirales > Leptospiraceae > Leptospira > Leptospira johnsonii. The sequence goes on from NZ_BFAY01000014.1 coordinate 10,159, forward strand.
TGAGCGGAACGGAGCTGCGTAGTTAGGCGAAGTGTGGGGGTTTAACTTACCGTTCTGTTAATTTACCAGTTACATACTGATGCAATATACTTGAAACCAAAGTCTGATAAGGAATTCCAATCTCCAATGCCTTGGTTTTTAATAATTGAATATCTTTCCCTGCTATACGGATATTCATTCTCTTATCTTTTAGTAATGTATTCTTGGCAGCAGATTTGAATTTCTTTAAGTATTGAGCTTTATTATCAACTGGTTTCCATTCATTTCGCTCGATAGAGGATTCCAAATCTTTCTCTTCTTGGCTAAGTTTATATTTCATAAATTTGCCTCCGGCAGATATACGCTAGTGTACTTTCTTGATGGATATGCTGTTTTAAAGAAAAACGTATCTTTGCTCTCAATTGTAGGAATTACCCAAGCATAATTATCGATTTCTACAATTATAATGATTTGATTAGGATATTTTTTCGTATTTGGATGCTTTAAGATATCCAAAACTGCTCCAGACTCAATCTCAACAACAACTCTTTCAAAACTAATATTCCGCTCAGTTTTTAAGACTTCGTTCTTATGATTATCCCAATCAAAGATCACCTATCTATATTATTAGACGTGTGCCTAATGTCAATACAAAGATTGCCATCTAAATATTGTATAATTTTGCTAAAATAATCCCAAAATTAAAAGATAGCAAATGAATAGAAATTCCTATAAAAGGAAATTTTACCCCCACATTTCGCCTAACGACCAAGGTGTTCCGACGTTTGCGATGGCACGAGTTTGCTCTGCAAACGAAGTGACAGAAGCAAATGTGGCGAAGCCCGAGCGAGAGTGCGAAGCAGCTCGAAGCGTAGCGGAAGCACCGAAGTTATACGCTGGTCGCTATCTTCTCTGAATATTCCCCATAAAAGTCATTCAGTAAAATGAAAACATGGGGCTTTTCAGTCAGTAAATGGTCCGGTTTTTCGAAATATATTTCTGACAAATATGCAAAGAGTTCCGCTTCATCACTGACGAATTCAGATGAATCAAATAATTCCTTTCTTATTTTTGGATAACCTTCAATTAAAAATTTTGTCCACGCTCTATAGAAACTCTCATCATTTAGCTGAGGAATCCCGTCAAAATCTCCAGATGTCAAATCAATGACATGCGTAAATTCATGAGTAACAACACAGTCTCCATCATTATGAATTCTAAATCCTCTTTCAATGGCTCTCCATGATAACCCCACCATGCCTTGATTGCCAGTTACTCCATCCACATAGTATGAAATTTCTTCGGTTTTAAATGCAGATGGAAATACAACAATTGTATGTATTGAATCGAAATGATGTAATCCAATATTCCTTACTAATCTTACTGCCAAACATGCTATGAGGTATTTATGGGAATCAGTTACCTCAAAACTATTGGCCCCTATGAATTTTTTCGAGGTCTTAAAATGTTGAATTAGGATATTGATTTTTTCCCTTTCTTCCCCTTCCAAATTCTTATAGTATTCTACTCTTTCATCAAGGAAAGTTATCCAAACTTTTGGAATATTAACAAAATGTGAGAAAGGGCGAAGTAAAATTCGCCTTACTAATCCAAGTAATTTATTAATTTTCATAACGATTTATAGCGACTTGCGTATAACGACCGAGCCTTGCCGACGTTGGCGAGCTGAGCAAAGCGAAGACAGGCACGAGAATTGCTCTGCAATTCGAGTGACTGAGCCAATGTGCCGAAGGCCAAGCAAGAGTCGCGAAGCGAGCTCGAGGCGCAGCGGCAGAGGCGAAAGTTAAGCGATGTCCCGCCCAAACACGTTGCACTTTTAATATATTCGAATCTAAAGAAAGATCCGAAACAATAAAATTAACGAGCTAAATAATACCCGCTCCCCATTTGCGAGATTGGTTAGCCTATAACCATGAGCTACATTACCGACTCTGGATTTCCAGATGCAATCACATGCGATGGCACCAGCCATAATGGGGAGCGAAGGTCAGAATAAAATCTACGGCGGCTCTTAAATGAATTCCTAGTACTTCCGAGCTTCAAAACAAAAAACCAAATCGTTGCGGGATTTCGCTTAACGACCAAGCCTTGCCGACGTTGGCGAGCTGAGCGGAGCGAAGACAGGCACGAGAATTGCTATGCAATTCGAGTGACTGAGCCAATGTGCCGAAGGCCAAGCAAGAGTCGCGAAGCGAGCTCGAAGCGCAGCGGCAGAGGCTAAAGTTAAGCGATGTCCCGCTCAACCACGTTGCACCCTAAACAAATGCGCTATTAAAGAAAGATCCGATAAAATCGGATTGCCAACAACAATACGAGTCGCTCCCCTTTTGCGAGATTAGTTAGCCTATAACCATGAACTACAAGTCCGACGCTGGATTTCGAGATGCAAAAACCTGCGATGGCACCAGCTTAAATGGGGAGCGCAGTCAGAATAAAGTCTGCGATGACTTATAAAATAAAATTTTATTATTTCCGAGCTTCAAAACAAAAAACAAATCTTTGCGGGATTTCGCTTAACGACCAAGCCTTGCCGACGTTGGCGAGCTGAGCGGAGCGAAGACAGGCACGAGAATTGCTATGCAATTCGAGTGACTGAGCCAATGTGCCGAAGGCCAAGCAAGAGTCGCGAAGCGAGCTCGAAGCGCAGCGGCAGAGGCTAAAGTTAGGCGACGTCCGATCCAAACAAGGTGCATCCAATTGTTTGCGTTTTGCTAATTCAGTACATTGCCGTTTCGGTAGAGTTCTTCTTTTTAGATGAAAAATCCCGCTCCGAATACGGCACCCGTTAAAACTTCCTCTGCAATCTAATTATATGGATGAAATCAAAGTCTCGGCACCAGAACATCACAGGAGCGAGTAAACCTAAAAAATTCACTCTGGCTTATTCAAAAAATATTTAACCCTAAATTAAAAAAGAAAAAATTATCGGATGTCCGCCTAACGAACTAGTCGCTCCGAAGTCGCCGTGCTGAGCAAAGCGAAGACGGGAATGAGAATTGCTTTGCAATTCGAGTTACCGAGGCGATTTGGTGAAACCCGAGCGAGGGTTGCGAAGCATACCCGATGCGAAGCGGAGCGACGCAGTTATACGCCGTTTGAAGTAATTAATCTTTTGTAATCTTTATTTCGTTAACAGTCCCAAGATAGTCTGTCGGCAATTTGAAACTTATATCTTTATCCGTTATTTTCATATTCGGATCAAAACCACGACCCTTAAAAGCATCTTGCCAAGGAACCATATACTGTCCATTGTCGGATTGGAAAAGAAGCCATGAGAAAAACAAATCATATTCCCTATTACTCGAATTTACATCTCCAAGCATCTTAAGATCAAGATTAATATATATAATAGTACGTTGATACTCCGAGTCAGAATTAGGAATCCAAAGTATCAAAGCATTTATAGGCTGGCCATGCTTTTCAAATCGAAATGGGTCATAGATGGATTTAATGGCAAAGACTCTAGCCCGGTTTTCTAATTTATCGTCGAGATACACTGCAGCATCCAAAGGTGGGAAAATAAAACGACCAGTTAAAGTGACAAATTTGATTAAAGGAATATTGCCCAATAAGAGAATAGAAATATAAACGGCCACGCCTATTCCGATAATCGCGATCACCTTTTTCTCTTTTGTAATTTTCATATTAAGCAAATCTTTCAAATGGCGTATAACGAACTAGTCGCTCCGAAGTCGCCGTGCTGAGCAAAGCGAAGACGGGAACGAGAATTGCCCTGCAATTCGAGTTACCGAGGCGATTTGGTGAAACCCGAGCGAGGGTTGCGAAGCATACCCGATGCGAAGCGGAGCGACGCAGTTAAGCGATGTCCCGCCCAAACACGTTGCACTTTTAATATATTCGAATCTAAAGAAAGATCCAAAACAATAAAATTAACGAGCTAAATAATACCCGCTCCCCTTTGCGAGATTGGTTAGCCTATAACCATGAGCTACATTCCCTACTCTGGATTTCAAGATGCAATCAAATGCGATGGCACCAGCCATCATGGGGAGCGAAGGTCAGAATAAAGTCTGCGATAGCCTATAAAATAAAATTTTATTATTTCCGAGCTTCAAAACAAAAAACAAATCTTTGCGGGATTTCGCTTAACGACCAAGCCTTGCCGACGTTGGCGAGCTGAGCGGAGCGAAGACAGGCACGAGAATTGCTATGCAAGTCGAGTGACTGAGCCAATGTGCCGAAGGCCAAGCGAGAGTCGCGAAGCGAGCTCGAAGCGCAGCGGCAGAGGCGAAAGTTAAGCGAAGTCCCGCCCAAACAAGTTGCACCCCAAACAAATGTGCTATCAAAGAATAATCCAATACAATCCGATTGCCAACAACAATACGAGTCGCTCCCCTTTTGCGAGATTGGTTAGCCTATAACCATGAGATACATTACCTACTCTGGATTTCGAGATGCAAACACCTGCGATGGCACCAGTCATAAATGGGGAGCGCAATAAGAATAAAGTCTGCAATGCTCTTTGAAGAAAATTTTAATACTTCCGAGCTTCAAAAACAAAAATAAAAATCTGCGGGATTTCGCTTAACGAACTAGTCGCTCCGAAGTCGCCGTGCTGAGCTATAGCGAAGACGGGAACGAGAATTGCTCTGCAAGTCGAGTTACCGAGGCGATTTGGTGAAACCCGAGCGAGGGTTGCGAAGCACACCCGATGCGAAGCGGAGCGGCGCAGTTATGCGCCGGAAACCTTACTAAGGATGCGTGATCAAAAAGATCTCGATACCATAAAGCTAGTACCTGTCAGCGAACCTTTGATCATTAACGTGGTATTCGAATCCCCTATTTTACGAAGAAAATAGTCTGTCACAAGCACAGCCCCTAACACACTCAATAACACCGACTGCTGAATATCAGTATCAATTTGCTGATTAAAGTGCTTAATATTTTTGGCTGCATCATGATAAACAAATAGTCCTGCAGGAATGTTACTAAAATTTCCGACCGAATAACTATCCGACATCGCCCAAAGAGAAAAATACTGAACCTTATGATTATAATCCTGCTTTAAATTCTGTGAATAGATATGATGACCATACGATATCCCACCTAATAGAGCGATGATGCCAATACCAAGTTTCATATCTTGGCGTTCTTTCAATCTCCGTAATTCTGCTTCAGTTTCCGCAAAAGCATTTATCGAAGTAAAAAACAGTAAAATTACGAAAATATTCTTTTTCATTTATAATATTTGTCCTTAGTAAGTGTTTCTGGCGTATAACGAACTAGTCGCTCCGAAGTCGCCGTGCTGAGCCGTAGCGAAGACGGGAACGAGAATTGCTTTGCAATTCGAGTTACCGAGGCGATTTGGTGAAGCCCGAGCGAGGGTTGCGAAGCATACCCGATGCGAAGCGGAGCGACGCAGTTAGGCGTAGTCGCTTATCTTTTTAAGACAATTTTGAAAGAATATATCTTTCACCAAGTCCTTCGCCTTCATAGTAGGCAAGTTCTCCTGGAAGAATAGAAATAATCGACGAATAGCCAGAACTAACTATCTCATTTATTCCTTCGTCAAGCCTGAGAAATTTCCTGTCCCATTTCGAACTTTCCGAAATTATATATACCTCATTCGGAACATCTCGGACACTAATAAGAGCCTTATAGATTTCATCGAGTTCTTGAAAAGAGCCAGGAATTTTCCGCATATTGGAATTTATAAAATGCTGAAAATGAGACAACGATTCGCGAAATTTCTTTCTAATCCGAGGTTTTGTCAGTATTTGTTCAAATCTATCTCTATACGTTCTTTCTATAAATGAAATTGAAAATTTAAGAATATGAATCTCTTCCGAATATAGCATTTTTAAAATATGAATTTCTCCAAATATTCTTTAATTTTCTGTATTTTAGACTGATAAATTTTAAGCGATTACGCCTAACGACCGAGCCTTGCCGACGTTGGCGAGCTGAGCAAAGCGAAGACAGGCACGAGAATTGCTATGCAATTCGAGTGACTGAGCCAATTTG
>NZ_BFAY01000015.1 GCF_003112675.1 Leptospira johnsonii
TCGGCAAGGCTCGGTCGTTAGACGCAATAGCTGAATTAATGTAAATATGAGATTTTTAACCAAAATAGCAATCGCTTTCTTTGTAATTACTTCATTACCCTCTTGTTATAATTTTAGCATGACCCGTGCGGTTAAACAAGCTGTCATTAATCCTGAAGTTGATTATAGAATTAGTAGATTGATTTCTTTGAAGCAAGATGTAAACGGGGTGCTAATAATTGAAGCAGATATCGAAAAGAATTCAAAATTATTTAAGAATGTTTGCGGAAGAATTAAAGTTCCAAAAAGAATTAATTCTACGAATTATCCGTGGTCAACTAATATAATCTTTTCGGACTGCTCTTTCTTTAGTAGAGGTAAGGAAATCGTATTGAAAGAAATAGGCAGGGATGTTTGGGAAAAAAATATATATTCTCCACTGCATATTAACATAGAGATACCAATGTTTGTGAATAAGAAGATTGAATATAAATATTATGAGATGCAGGATGTTGAAATAAAAGACATAAGTTCCCATATTAATGTTCAGATTGTATATAATAGCAATCGTAAGAGTGTGAATAATGTTTGGTATCCTATTGCTCTTTCATACGATTTGATATCGGGTAGTATTCATTCGATTGGTGCACCATTCGGTATGGTTTGTATATATGGAATTGGAAATAGTAAGAACGGTTTTGCTTTTTTTGCGGCGCTACCTTTTTGCGGTCTATACAAAGTGTTTAGCTTTCTTGATGAGTTAGGCGGAGAAAAGAGTCGAATAACAGACGATTTTTAGTAGATACATTTGTTAACAAGCTACTGCGTCTAACTGCGCCGCTCCGCTTCGCATCGGGTATGCTTCGCAACCCTCGCTCGGGTTTCACCAAATCGCCTCGGTAACTCGAATTGCAAAGCAATTCTCATTCCCGTCTTCGCTGACGCTCAGCACGGCGACTTCGGAGCGACTAGTTCGTTAGGCGTCATTTGATATAATATGTCTAAAAAGCAGATAGAATATAACTCAGCTCAAATGAAGTTGTTTACCGATGTGGTTTTTCAGTCCCATCTTCAAACCATTCACAAACTTGCGTCAAAATTTTCGAATTCCTCTGATTCAAATTTACGAAGACTTTTCAGAAACAGCAAGTCTGCGGGACAAGATTTTGACGGGTTTATAAAAAAGAATTTTAGTAAAATAATAAGAGAGGAAGAAAATCAAAATACAATCGCAAAGTCATTATTTATACTAGTCTTTTCCTATATAGAGGACTATTTCAATAGTTTATGCGCAATTTATAAAGAAGACGACCCTTCCTTGGTAATTTCATTGAATGATATTAATGGTAAAGGAATTACAAGAGCGAAGATATATTTGGAAAAGGTAATTAAGCTTCCAAATTTTATATCAAATTCGGAATGGGAAAAACTAACACTTTTAACCACTTTAAGAAATAAGATAGTACATGCCGGATCTTTTGCTGAAAAGGATTTAAGCAAAAAAATAGAAAAATTCTATAATGTTGATTTAATTAGGATATCTGATAATGAGCAAATTCTGCTTAGTATTCAATTTGTTAAAGAATTTATCGATGAATTCCACATTTCCTTTCTTAAGAGGAGAACATTCGATTATATTCTTAAACCGAAAAAGCCTCGGAAAAAGAAATCAAACGACGCCTAACTATCGGTGCTTCCGCTGCGCTTCGAGATTGCTTACGCAACTCTCGCTCGGGCTACGCCACATTTGCTTCCGTCACTTCGTTTGCAGAGCAAACTCGCGCCGTCGCAAACGTCGGAACACCTTGGTCGTTAAGCGAAATCCCGCAAAGATTTGGTTTTTTGTTTTGAAGCTCGGAAATAATAAAATTTTATTTTATAAGCCATCGCAGACTTTATTCTGACTACGCTCCCCATTTAAGCTGGTGCCATCGCAGGTTTTTGCATCTCGAAATCCAGAGTAGGTAATGTAGCTCATGGTTATACGCTTAACCAATCTCGCAAATGGGGAGCGGGTATTATTTAGCCCGTTAATTTTATTGTTTCGGATCTTTCTTTAGTTTCGAATATATTAAAAGTGCAACGAGTTTGGGCGGGACTTCGCTTAACTGCGTCGCTCCACTTCGCATCGGGTATGCTTCGCAACCCTCGCTCGGGTTTCACCAAATCGCCTCGGTAACTCGAATTGCAGAGCAATTCTCGTTCCCGTCTTCGCTATGGCTCAGCACGGCGACTTCGGAGCGACTAGTTCGTTAAGCGAAATCCCGCAAAGATTTGTTTATTTGTTTTGTAGCTCGGAAATAATAAGATTTTATTTTATAAGCCATCGCAGACTTTATTCTGACTACGCTCCCCATTTAAGCTGGTGCCATCGCAGGTTTTTGCATCTCGAAATCCAGAGTAGGAAATGTAGCTCATGGTTATAGGCTAACCAATCTCGCAAATGGGGAGCGGGTATTATTTAGCTCGTTAATTTTATTGTTTTGGATCTTTCTTTAGATTCGAATATATTAAAAGTGCAACGTGTTTGGGCGGGACATCGCTTAACTTTCGCCTCTGCCGCTGCGCTTCGAGCTCGCTTCGCGACTCTCGCTTGGCCTTCGGCACATTGGCTCAGTCACTCGACTTGCAGAGCAATTCTCGTGCCTGTCTTCGCTCCGCTCAGCTCGCCAACGTCGGCAAGGCTCTTTCGTTAAGCGCCATTAAGTAACAAATATTGTATGAAAATAAATTTTGCCTCTCAATCAGACGATGATCGTGAAAACCACGTAATCTCTGAATTTGTTAAATTCGTCGCTGAGGATTCTGATGAATTTGATACAATCAATATTGAAAGAATTCCTGAGGAAGATTTTCAAACCCCTGATTTTTTAGTTAGAGAATTAAAGAGCATCGTTGAAATTAAGAAAGTAACTGAAGATCCATCGTATATGCAAAAAATCGGATCTCTTCGGCACGATGTACTATCTAAGATTACTAAGGATATCGAAGAAATATTGGGAAATTTAACAGATAATACTTTGGTCTCGATAAATAATTCGAGGCCCCTTAAATCCAGAGGAGAGGATTATAAGTCATTAATTCGAGACATCTCTAAAGATATTCGTGAGAAAAATGATTATGGGTTTTCGGGGGAATACGGTTATCGCATTGATCGTAATTCAGAAAGCACTCCTCAGCTGATGGTAATATACTCTGGATTTGAATATCCAACTCCAGAAAAACTTGCTGAACACATAAAAAGTGTAATTGCTAAAGCAGGAATTCAATTGAATAGGTATCAGGAAATTTATAAATTGCAGGAATATAAAAAGATTCTTGTTTTTGATCATTTCTTTACTCATACGGAAAATCTTTCTTTTACGGTGAAAGCCATCGAAATTGCATATAACTTGTCGCCCGCTAAAGAATTGGATAATATTTTTCTTCAAATGAACGAAGCTATTGTCCGGATTAGATAGGTCTTTTATTTTTACTTAACGGCGCTTAACTGCGTCGCTCCGCTTCGCATCGGGTATGCTTCGCAACCCTCGCTCGGGTTTCACCAAATCGCCTCGGTAACTCGAATTGCAGAGCAATTCTCGTTCCCGTCTTCGCTAACGCTCAGCACGGCGACTTCGGAGCGACTAGTTCGTTAAGCGAAATCCCGCAACGATTTGGTTTTTTGTTTTGAAGCTCGGAAATAATATAATTTTATTTTATAAGCCATCGCAGACTTTATTCTGACTACGCTCCCCATTTAAACTGGTGCCATCGCAGGTTTTTGCATCTCGAAATCCAGAGTAGGTAATGTAGCTCATGGTTATAGGCTAACCAATCTCGCAAATGGGGAGCGGTTATTAATTAGCTCGTTAATTTTATTGATTTGGATCTGTCTTTAGATTAGAATGTATTAAAAATGTAAAGTTGTTGGGCTGGTCATCG
>NZ_BFAY01000016.1 GCF_003112675.1 Leptospira johnsonii
GAATTGCTATGCAAGTCGAGTGACTGAGCCAATGTGCCGTAGGCCAAGCAAGAGTCGCGAAGCGAGCTCGAAGCGCAGCGGCAGAGGCGAAAGTTAGGCGACGTCCGACCCAAACACGGTGCAATCTAAATTACTTTCTAATTTACTACTAGTAACCAGATGCCAAATCGATAAAAGTACTTCTTGTAACGAGTAATTCGCTCCGAATACGCGAAGCATTAGAATCTCTCGCTAAGATCAAATTATATAGATGCAATCCAAATCTAGGCACCAGATCATAACAGGAGCGACCGCGTGGGAATGAATTTAACGCCGGCCCGAATGCGAAAAATATAAAACCTGAAGCCTAAAAACAAAATTTTGTCGGATGTGCGCCTAACGAACTAGTCGCTTCGAAGTCGCCGTGCTGAGCGTCAGCGAAGACGGGAACGAGAATTGCTCTGCAAGTCGAGTTACCGAGGCGATTTGGTGAAACCCGAGCGAGGGTTGCGAAGCACACCCGATGCGAAGCGGAGCGACGCAGTTAGACGCCGTATTGCATGTTAATCAATCAGTGGACCATTACCTTTACTTAGATAATCATTAATCCATCGTATATCCTTTTCAGCTTGAATTCTCATATTGCTAGCTGGATATTTTTTAATGAATTTTTGTAGATCTCGTCTATTCTGATGTAAATCTGTAAAATTATATGATTTCGGAAAGACCGAAAGCATGTAATATTCTGCATCATCAATATATTCAGATTTTGGAAAAAGATTTAGAAGTTGAGTAAGATGCTCGCCGCTATAGCTTGCAAAATCCCCAAAATTATTCGATTTCACTATTCTAAATTTGAATATAGTTCTAAATTGACTGTTTTTTAAATATTCTTCATTTGTTATTTTAATCTTTAATGCAATTTTTGCTATTTCTAAAAGAACAAGATCAGCATTTTCTGCATTCTGATCGGCTTGAAAGAGTTTATCCAAACTAATAATCTTTGATAAGTCTGAATCTTTCCTATTTGCAATAATCTTTTCAATTTCCGCTATTTCAATAGGCAAAATTGATGATGGAAAAATTAAAAATAAACCTAAACATAAAACATTAAGAATTTGCTTCTTTTTCATAAGGAATATTTTGCAATATGGCGTCTAACGACCAAGCCTTGCCGACGTTGGCGAGCTGAGCGGAGCGAAGACAGGCACGAGAATTGCCCTGCAAGTCGAGTGACTGAGCCAATGTGCCGAAGGCCAAGCAAGAGTCGCGAAGCGAGCTCGAAGCGCAGCGGCAGAGGCGAAAGTTAGGCGACGTCCGACCCAAACACGGTGCAATCTAAATTACTTTCTAATTTACTACTAGTAACCAGATGCCAAATCGGTAAAATTACTTCTTGTAACGAACAAATCGCTCCGAATACGCGAAGCATTAAAATCTATCGCTAAAATCAAATTAGGAAGATGCAAATCAACTCTCGGCACCAGAACATAACAGGAGCGGCCGCGTGGAATAAATTTACATCCGGCCCGAATACAAAAAATACCAAACCTGAAGCCTAAAAACAAAACCGTGTCGGATGTTCGCCTAACGAAAGAGCGGCTCCGAAGTTCGGCGCGTGTGTAAGCACTTGGCGCGAGACTTGCTGAGCAAGGCGAGTGACAAAGCCGAATTTGGCGAAGCCTGGAGCGAGGGTTACGAAGTAATCCCCAGCGGAACGGAGCTGCGTAGTTAAGCGAAGTCCCGCCCAAACACGTTGCACTTTTAATATATTCGAAACTAAAGAAAGATCCGAAACAATAAAATTTACGAGCTAAATAATACCCACTCCCCATTTGCGAGATTGGTTAGCCTATAACCATGAGCTACATTCCCTACTCTGGATTTCAAGATGCAATCAAATGCGATGGCACCAGTCATAATGGGGAGCGCAATAAGAATAAAGTCTGCAATGCTCTTTGAAGAAAATTTTAATACTTCCGAGCTACAAAACAAAAAAACAAATCTTTGCGGGATTTCGCTTAACGAAAGAGCGGCTCCGAAGTTCGGCGCGTGCGAAGCACTTGGCACGAGACTTGCCCTACAAGACGAGTGACAAAGCCGAATTTGGCGAAGCCTGGAGCGAGGGTTGCGAAGCAATCCTGAGCGGAACGGAGCTGCGTAGTTAGCCGACGTTTTTACTTTTCGGAACAGGCCGAATGAAAAATTCGATCTTGGATGTAACCTTGATCTTCAAAATATCCTTTCCCGTTAACATCAAGATTTTTTTCCTTAACCCTCTCCAAACGCAAAACTAATTCTTTGCCTTCTTGAAATATCAAAATAATAAATTCAGCTTCGACTTCGACTTTACCATAAGTTTTCAATCCATCGATCGCGCATTTTTTTATGCACTTTTTATAGAATATTTTCTCATCAGCTTCGCGATCATTTCCTTTAAAGTCTAGATTAGCCGCACTTTCTGCACAACCATTCGTACATTCCACATCAGTTCTAACTTTAACAGTAAATTTCGCTAAAATTTTATTTCCTTTGAGTTCCCAATATCCATAACTAATAGGCAATAAGCTACCAGATTCAAACGAATACATGCTTGCAATAGACTTATTCAACAAAAGAATCTCTAAACCTTGAAAATAGAAATAATCTGCCCCCTCCTGAATTTTGTTATCACATTAATCTCTAGTTGAACGAATATTATTAACTGGAAACGGTGGGTTCAATAACCAACCACTTAATCTATCACTCTTAACTTTAAACCAGACCCCTTTTTTTGACTTAATAAGATCGATAATCTCAAATTCTTCAGCATTTCGCACAAGAACGCTTTTAGCATTTGCAATGGGTTTGGATTTAAGTATATACCCTTTCGAAAGATTAATAGTCCAAATTCTATAATCCTTTGCAATGAGAGTTGGGACAAACAATAAACAATAGAGCAATAAGAATAAAGAATTTTTCATCTGAATAATATTATAAAAATGTCGGCTAACGACCGAGCCTTGCCGACGTTGGCGAGCTGAGCAAAGCGAAGACAGGCACGAGAATTGCTCTGCAAGTCGAGTGACTGAGCCAATGTGCCGAAGGCCAAGCGAGAGTCGCGAAGCGAG
>NZ_BFAY01000018.1 GCF_003112675.1 Leptospira johnsonii
TTCGCCAAATCGCCTCGGTAACTCGAATTGCTTGGCAATTCTCGTTCCCGTCTTCGCTATTGCTCAGCACGGCGACTTCGGAGCGACTAGTTCGTTATACGCCATTTTCGAAATATAAAGAATCAAAGAAATGTTTTAAATTACTTGAATCTATTCATTGAAATAAAAAATTTTGATTAAATATTAATATGAACCTTGAGGTATTATACAATGCAAAAGAGTATGCGCTTACGCATTTTCTTATTGCACTTTTCTCTATAAGGCTTTATTTATTTTTAGTTTTTAGCCTTGTTGCTGGTGTCTTAATGTATTATTACCTTAACTCCTTGCTTTATTCAATATCATTTACGGTTTTCCTTTTACTATTGCGCTTAGTTAAGATTTACTTGTTCGCAAAAGAAAAAGGCGTATATATTCAAAGAGAAGGTAACGTAAAACATATAATATCCCTTACCAATGAAAATTTTGAATCTGCAAAGCCTGGCGCAGAATTCAAAATATCTTGGAAAAAGATAAGTAAAGTTTCATTAATAGGTCCTTCTATTGTTGTTTTCTTTGACGCAGGTGGGGTATTCTTTATTCCGAGAAGTCAAGTTGAAGACGAGAATAATTTATTTAAGTTTATTTCAGACCGAATCATCGAAAACGGCGTATAACTATCGCCTCTGCCGCTGCGCTTCGAGCTCGCTTCGCGACTCTCGCTTGGCCTTCGGCACATTGGCTCAGTCACTCGACTTGCAGAGCAATTCTCGTGCCTGTCTTCGCTTTGCTCAGCTCGCCAACGTCGGCAAGGCTCGGTCGTTAAGCGAAATCCCGCAACGATTTGGTTTTTTGTTTTGAAGCTCGGAACTAATAGAATTTTATTTTATAAGCCATCGCAGACTTTATTCTGAC
>NZ_BFAY01000019.1 GCF_003112675.1 Leptospira johnsonii
CCATGCGTTTTAAGGACAAAGAGATGAGAAAAGTATTTTATATAATAAGATCATTATTTACCTTATTCGCGTTTTGTATGCTCGCGATGGGTTGTGAGGAAAAACTAGATCGTAGTCCTTATGGATTTAGGGAAGAAGATGAGAGCGACCTGATTGCGGGTGCGATCTTTTTCCAAAGTTTTACGAACAATGGCGACGGAACAACATCTGACAGTACAAGCGGTTTGATGTGGAAGACTTGTAGCCAAGGTCAGTTATTCAACGGAGATGCCACGAGTTACAATTGTAGAGGAGCAAACGGGAGCTTAGCGAATCCGAGTTCTTTCGGTGCAACGGATCTCCAGTATTGTAGTGTGGATTTGAACTCTTGTAATACATTGGGAATTCCTCAGACACTAACGAATGTATCTCCGATCGGTATAACCGGCAGTTCAGAGGCCTATGATTCGTGTGCGAACGATAACACGGGAGGTCATACTGACTGGAGAGTTGCTAGTTTCTTGGAGTTAAAATATTTAAGTTCGAATAGCCGCAACTTCATGCTTTTGAAATTTCCGGATACACTAGAGTCTTTCTATTGGAGTTCAACAGCTAACGAACAAGATGCAGCAGGTAAAACAGCTCGGGCAGTATCCTTCTCCAAAGACAGATTTGGAGAAGACGAGTCTTATAGCAAGACCAGCAGATATTTCGTTCGCTGTGTGAGATAA
>NZ_BFAY01000020.1 GCF_003112675.1 Leptospira johnsonii
CCTTCCAAGTTACCGCAACACCCTCGAACATCCGCCTGTCCACCAAGCTTCCCTTCTGTCCCTACCTCTCTCGCTACCCGGGTTACCTCGGAAGCAAATGAGTTCAACTGGTCCACCATCGTGTTGATGGTGTCTTTCAGCTCGAGGATCTCTCCCTTAACATCCTCTGTGATCTTCTTGGACAAGTCACCTCGAGCTACTGCTGTAGTAACTTCAGCAATATTACGCACCTGACCTGTTAGGTTAGATGCCATCGAGTTCACACTATCTGTTAAGTCCTTCCAAGTTCCTGCAACACCTCGAACATCCGCCTGTCCGCCCAGTTTACCTTCTGTTCCTACCTCTTTTGCTACCCGAGTTACCTCGGAAGCAAATGAGTTCAACTGGTCCACCATTGTGTTGATGGTGTTTTTGAGTTCTAGAATCTCTCCCTTAACATCCACTGTGATCTTCTTAGATAAGTCGCCTGTTGCAACCGCCTTGGTAACTTCCGCGATATCTCTCACCTGACCGGTCAAGTTACCGGCCATAAAGTTCACACTATCTGTTAAGTCCTTCCAAGTTCCTGCAACTCCTCGAACATCCGCTTGTCCACCCAGTTTACCTTCTGCACCAACCTCTCTTGCTACCCGGGTTACCTCGGAAGCAAACGAATTCAACTGGTCCACCATTGTGTTGATTGTGTTCTTGAGTTCTAGGATCTCTCCTTTAACATCCACTGTGATCTTCTTGGATAAGTCACCCGTCGCGACCGCCGTAGTAACTTCGGCAATATTACGCACCTGACCTGTTAGGTTGGATGCCATCGAGTTCACACTATCCGTTAAGTCTTTCCAAGTTCCCGCAACGCCCTGAACATCCGCCTGTCCGCCCAGCTTACCTTCTGTACCTACTTCTCTTGCTACCCGGGTTACCTCGGAAGCGAATGAGTTCAACTGGACCACCATCGTGTTGATGGTCACTTTTAGTTCCAGGATCTCTCCCTTAACATCCACTGTGATCTTCTTGGACAAGTCACCTCGAGCTACTGCTGTAGTAACTTCGGCAATATTACGCACCTGACCTGTTAGGTTAGATGCCATCGAGTTCACACTATCTGTTAAGTCCTTCCAAGTTCCCGCAACTCCTCGAACATTCGCTTGTCCACCCAGTTTACCTTCTGTTCCCACCTCTCTTGCCACCCGAGTTACCTCGGAAGCAAATGAGTTCAACTGGTCCACCATTGTGTTGATGGTGTCTTTCAGCTCGAGGATCTCTCCTTTAACATCCACTGTGATCTTCTTAGATAAGTCACCCGTCGCGACCGCTGTAGTAACTTCGGCAATATTACGCACCTGACCTGTTAGGTTGGAGGCCATCGAGTTCACACTATCCGTTAAGTCCTTCCAAGTTCCCGCAACACCCTGAACGTCCGCCTGTCCACCTAGTTTCCCTTCTGTACCTACCTCTCTTGCTACCCGAGTTACCTCGGATGCGAATGAGTTCAACTGGTCCACCATTGTGTTGATGGTGTCTTTCAGTTCTAAGATCTCTCCCTTAACATCCACTGTGATCTTCTTGGACAAGTCACCTCGAGCCACAGCTGTAGTAACTTCGGCAATATTACGCACCTGACCTGTAAGGTTAGATGCCATCGAGTTCACACTATCTGTTAAGTCTTTCCAAGTTCCTGCAACACCCTGAACGTCCGCCTGACCTCCTAACTCTCCTTCAGTACCTACCTCTCTTGCTACC